>JAXDJY010000241.1:0-3083 GCA_034667445.1 Actinomycetota bacterium
ATCCTCGCCGAAGGGACAGGCGCCACCCGCGTGGACGTGTGGCTTCGGAGCCCGGGCGAACTTCGGCCCGTCGCCCGGTGGCCCTTCGACGCCGACGTGCCCGCTTCGATCCCGCTCGAGCGTGACGGAGAACTCCCGGCATTCGGAGCTGTCACCCGCGCGGTGGCCGTCCGCCACGGCGACGAACTGCTCGGCGCACTCGCCCTCCAGAAGCCGCGGAACGAGCCGCTGTCGGTCACCGAGGACAAGCTGCTCCAAGACCTCGCCGCGCAGGCGGGACTCGTCCTGCGCAACGTCGGGCTCACCGCCGACCTCCAAGCGAGCGTCGAGGCGCTGCGGGCGTCCCGGCGCCGGCTAGTCCAGGCGCAGGACGAGGAGCGGCGGAAGATCGAGCGGAACCTGCACGACGGCGCCCAACAGCAGCTCGTCGCGCTCACGGTCCAGCTCGGCCTGCTTGGGCGGCTCGCCGAGGATCCCGAACGCGTTCGCCAGATGTCCGCGCAGCTCCAGGCCGCGCTCGGCGACGCACTCGACGATCTGCGCGACCTCGCACGAGGGATCTATCCTCCGCTACTCGCGGACAAGGGCCTCTCGACCGCACTCGAGGCGCAGGCGCGGAAGGCTGCGGTGGCAACATCTGTCGAACCCGACGGGATCGGCCGGTACCCACAGGACGTCGAGGCTGCCGTCTACTTCTGCGCGCTGGAAGCGATGCAGAACGTCGCGAAGTACTCCCAGGCGAACTCCGCGGTAGTGCGGCTCAGAGAGGACGACGGAGAGCTCGTCTTCGAGATCCGCGACGACGGCCGTGGGTTCGACCCGAAGAGCACCAACTACGGCACCGGTATGCAGGGCATGGCGGACCGCTTGGACGCGATCGGCGGCCGCCTCGAGATCCAGAGTGAACCCGGGAACGGGACCCTCGTGCGCGGCAAGATCAGCCTGAACCGCACCTGATTTCACGGCCACGAGTACCTGGCGCGTCGGCTTCGTCTGTCTCCTACACTCCCCCATGTGAAGATCGGTGTCGTCGTTCCGATGGCGGAGGCTGATAGCCAGGTAAAGGGCCAGACTCCCAGTTGGCCGTCGCTGCGGTCGTTCGCGCTAGCCGCCGAGGCGCAGGGCCTCGACTCGTTGTGGGTGTTCGACCATTTCTTCGACAAGGCGAAGGACGGGACCGTCACCGGGCAGCACGAGGCGTGGACCGTGGTCAGCGCCCTCGCGGCCGTCACCGACCGCGTTCAGATCGGAACCCTGGTGATGTGTTCGAGCTTCCGGAGTCCGGCGCTGGTCGCGAAGATGGCGGCGGCGGTTGATGAGGTGAGCGACGGTCGCCTGATCCTGGGTCTCGGAGCCGGCTGGCACGATCCCGAATATTACGCGTTCGGCTTCCCGAAGGATCACCGTGTCGACCGGTTCGAGGAGGCGCTCGAAATCATCGTGCCGCTGGTTCGCGGCCAGACGGTGAGCTTCGAGGGCCGCTATCACCAGGCTCGCGACGCGGTGTTGGTTCCCGCCCCGTCCCACCCGATCCCCGTCTTGATCGCATCGTTCGGTCCACGGATGCTCGGACTGACCGCCCGGCATGCCGACGCCTGGAACACCGCGTGGTTCGGCGCTCCAGATCAGGTGCTGCAGGGGCAGATGAAGGCGTTCGACGAGGCGCTGTCCGCCGAAGGGCGGGACCCGACCGGTGTCTCGCGCACGGTCGCCATCATCGTGAACGACCCCGCAGCGCACGTGCCGGACCCGGGGGGTGAAGACTCCTCGTTCTCGGGCTCCGTGGACGAACTCGCCCGCGCGCTCGACGCCTACGACGCGTTGGATATCGACCACCTCATCGTCCTGGTTCAACCGCTGACCGAAGCATCGCTGGGACGTCTGACATCGGCGATAGCGCTGAGATAACCCGTAAGAGGGAGACTGTGCTCATGCTGAGCTTGCTGCGCCGCCGGTTCCGCCGGGCCCCGGAGTCCAGGAGCAGTCAGCGCACGCGCCTGCTGGAAACGATGCCGGAGCACGCGGTTTGCGCCGAGATCGGTGTGTGGAAGGGCGACTTCGCGGCAGACATCTTGCGGGTGACCCATCCGGAGAAGCTGTATCTGATCGACCCATGGGTGTTCGTCGATGACGAACGGTACCGGCAGAGCTTCTATGGCGGTGCCAGAGCCGGGGATCAGAGGGATATGGATGCGATCTACGCGGACGTCAGCGCCCGTTTCGCGCAGGAGATCGCGTCCGGCACCGTCGAGATCTGCCGGGAGACGTCGGCAGCCGCAGCGGCGCGCCTGCCGCTCGCCTCGCTGGATTGGGCCTACATCGACGGCGATCACACCTACGACGCCGTGGCCCTCGATCTTGCGCTGTACGGCGAACGAGTCAAGCCCGGCGGCTGGATCACCGGAGACGACTACGGCCCGGGCGGGTGGTACGACGGCGGCGTGATGCGCGCGGTAGACGCCTACGCATCCGAGGCCACAACTGAACTGGCCGTGTTCTGGGGAGCCCAGTTCCTTCTCAAGAAGGTCTAGATCAACCGGGACGATACGCGACGGTCAGAAGTGGGGGGAGGGGGAAACGATGAAACGCGGGTTCCTGAAGGCACACGTGGTGGTGGCGTCTCTGATCCTGGTGGGGATCGTCGCACAGCCGTTCCTGATCGGCTTGTTCCTGTTCGGTGCCGTGCACAACTCCGATCTGCATACTGCGGTGGGCTACAGCCTCTTCGAGTTCGGCCTCCCGCTCTTGCTCATCACCGCCCTGCTCGCCCGGTTGCCGAAGACCGAGAGAAGCTTCACGCTGCTCCTGATCGGGGATCTCTTCGTCCAGATCCTGCTCGTGAACATGCGCGATGCCTCCGCGGTGCTTGCTGCGCTCCATCCACTTAACGCGTTCGCGTTGCTGCTGATCGCGATCACGGTGGTGAAGCGCGATCGCGTTCTCTTGCGAGAGCCGAAGACCAGCACCGAGGCTGCCGGATAAGTCGTATGGCAGTGGAGACCGCAACGCAGACGCTGCACCGGCTCACGTCCTACGAACCCGGTCTCGACTGGGACCAACCACTCGATGACCCCCGCCTGGTG
>JAXDJY010000242.1:0-3944 GCA_034667445.1 Actinomycetota bacterium
AGACCGGGCCTGGAACGAAGCGGAACTCCATCTTCGCCTGGTCGTAGATGCTGATCCCGGTGAGATCCGACGGCAGGAGATCGGGCGTGGCCTGAACCCGGTTGAACTCGCCACCGATGGAGCAGGCCAGCGCCCGGGCTAGCATCGTCTTGCCGACGCCGGGCACCCCTTCCAGCAGCAGGTTCCCCTCGGCGAACAGGCAGATGGCCGCCGTCTCCACGACGACGGCGTCGCCGGCGATGACCCGTGTCACGTTCTCGACCAGGCGTCGGAACGCGGCGGTGGTCTCGCCGGTAGCGAGTTCTGGCTGGGGCCGCATACACCCAAGGTGTCGGCGCCACCGGGTTAGGTCTTGAGGCGGATGGGGCTCCTCACCGCTCCTTACGGGCGCGGAGGCTGAACATCAGCGGGATCGTCCCCGTCTGTCCCTCCGGGAAGCCGAAGTCGCCATCGGGCCGTTCCACAAGCCACGCCGCGGGCCACCCGAGCGTTCGTTTCTCGTCCAGGAACTCGATCCGCAGGCCGTTCGCCGCAAGGGCGCTCACGATCTCGCCGAGCGAGTGGTTCCATCCGTGCTGCCACTCGGCGTCCACGTCAGCGCTCGGATCCGCGTAGGACCCCGCAACGGGGAAGGTCAGCACCTCCCCCGACCAGTAGTCGTACTCCAGGTGCAGGTCGTTCGACGTGGCCTGTTCTTCCGCTACGGCTTGCATGACCGGATGCACCTCGTGGATGTAGAAGATCCCTCCGGGCTTCACGAACGACCCCACCACCGAGGCCCAACGCTCGATGTCGGGCAGCCATCCCAAGACCCCTCGGCTGGTGTAGACCACGTCGAACGTCTCCCCCGGCAGCGCGGCCGGCGCGTCGTAGACGCTCGACACCACGAACCGGCTCGCCTGGGCCAGGCCGACGTCTTGGGCAAGCTCCCGCGCGAACGCGATCGCGGGTTCGGCGAAATCCAGGCCGGTGACGTTGGCGCCCAGGCGGGCCCATGACAGCGTGTCGAGGCCGAAGTGACATTGGACGTGGAGCAACCTTTTGCCGTGAACATCCCCGACTTCGGCCTGCTCCCACGGATCGATCCGGTTGTCGGTAGCATCGGCGCGGAAGCGCTCGACGTCGTAGAACTCGCCGGCCGTGTGGATCGCGGTCCACGCGTCCCAGAGCCTCCGGTTGTCGGCGAACTCCTGCGCGTTGGGCTCTTCGGACTTCACCCGTTCTTCTTCTTGCCGAGGGCGCTTATCGCCTCCATCACCACACGATGGGCAAGGATCGCGGTGAGTTCGGACTGGTCATACGGTGGAGAGACCTCCACCACATCCATCCCGACCAACTCCACGGATCCGACTATCTGGCGGACGGCCCGGAGGAGTTCCCGGCTGAGCATGCCCCCGGCCTCGGGCGTACCGGTACCCGGCGCCATCCCCGGGTCAACCACGTCGATGTCGACCGACAGGTAGATGCAGTCGGGACCATCCAGCGCCTCTGCGATCGCCTGTTCGATCACGGCCTCTGCGCCGCGGTCCTCGATCTCGACCATGGAGTGCCAGCGCAGCCCTTGTTCGTTCATCCAGTCGAAGGTCTCCTTCTCGGGCCAGTACCCGCGGAGACCTACCTGCACGAAATTGGGACCGTCGATCCACCCCTCCTCGATCAGGCGGCGCATGGGCGTACCGTGACCCACGAGCGAACCCCACTGCTCGGGCCCGGTATCTGCGTGGGCGTCGAAATGGACGATGCCGACCTTCCGCGGCCACCGGTAGCGGCTGACGGCCGCGGCGCTGGGGTACGTGACGGAGTGATCGCCTCCCAGCACGATCGGGATCGCTCCGCTGTTCGCGACCTGGAAGACCTTCTCGTGGGTCACGCGAAGCCCGCGGTCCAGTCGGGCGGGCACGATCGGCGCATCGCCCGCGTCCACCACCTTCAGATTCGCGTAGGGCTCGGTCTCCAGCTGGATCGACCACGCGTAGTCCGAACTCCACGCCGTCGGCGCCATCCGGATCGCGCGGGGCCCGAACCGCGCGCCGGGACGCGAGGAGACGGCGTCGTCCAGCGGCGCCCCCACGATAGCGACGTCGGGCGCGGCTGCCGCCAGGGCTTCGGCGTCGGTCGCCCACGGCAGTTTCTCGAACGACCCGTGCCAATCCGAGTAGTAGGGCAGATCATTGGTGGTGAATTCCGTGAACTCGTCCTGGCCGCGGAGCTCGGAGTTCTCGATGCGGAAGTCGGGCGCGTCGGTCATGGCGGGAAGCATCGCACACGGAGCCCGCGGCGCGGCGGGTAGGCTCGACCGATGCCCTCCCCCTCCCAGTCCGGCTTGCCGGCGTCGCCGGGAGCCGGTCCGGGCTTCTGGTCCCTGCGCTCCCGACCTACCGGGCGGTGGAGACTTCGAACCGCGCTGGTCCTCGTGCCGTGGATCTGGTTCTTGGTGCGGGATGCCTGGCCGCCGCTCAACGTGGGGAGCGTGGCGATGCCGGCGATCGCCGTCCTCGGTGGCGCGGCACTTGTGGTCGGCGCCGCAGCAACCCGCCGGCTGTTCCCGCTGGCGGTCGCCGTTTCCCTGATCGCTATGACCGCTGTGACGGTGATCGCCCCGGTGATGCCGCAGGCCGCGATCCCGATCACCTCGCCGCTCACCATCGCATCGGCGAACATCTACAGCAGCAACCGCACGCCCCAGGCGGCGGCGGATGCGCTGGCCGCCACCGGGGCGGATGTCCTGGTGGCGGTCGAAACCCCGCTCGGGTTCGCCGACCTCTTGGGCTCCGCCGCCGGCGCGTCCCACCCCTACGACGCGGTCGGCGCCGAGATCGTCATCAGATCGGCGTTCCCTATCCAGGTGCTGTCCGCGCCGCCGGGGGTCGCGGTGGATCGTGTGCTCGTGGCCGCGGTCAGACCCCCGGCGGGCGAGTCGTTCACGCTGTTCGCCGTCCACCTGATCAATCCGATCGAGGAGTCTTCCTTCTCCTACCAGCAAGCGGTCATCCATCGGCTCGATCAGCGAGCACTCGACTTGGGACGCACCAGCCCGGTGGTCATCGCCGGCGATCTCAACCTCTCCGACCGGACCCATGGGTACCGGATCCTCTCGACGGACTTCCGTGACGCCATGCGAGCGGGCGCGTGGGCCGGCGACACCTATCTCCAAGGGATCTGGCGGTTCGCGCTGCTCCGCATCGATCACCTCTTCCTGAGCCGGACCTGGTGCGCAGCAGATCCGTCGCGCTTCGAGGTGCCCGGATCGGATCACGAAGGCATCAGGGCCACGATCGGCCCGTGTCTCCTGTCGAAGTAGTGCTCAGGCCTTGAGGTCTCTGAGGATCTGCCGCGCAGCGTTCGCACCCGGCGCGCCGGTGATCCCGCCGCCCGGATGGGCACCCGACCCACAGAGGTAGAGCCTGTCGAACACCAGCCGGTACCGCGCCTCCCCGTTCAGCGGACGCCAGAGGAAGAACTGGTCGAGTCCGGGTTCGGCGTGCTCGACATGCCCTCCGGAGAGACCATAGTCCAGCTCCAGGTCCTCCGGTGTGATCACCTGTATGGCCTCGACCAACCCGCCGATCCCCGGTGCGTAGCGCTCGAGCACCTTGACGGCGATCTCGCCGACGCGGTCGCGTTCGGCCGCCCACTCCATCCCCCGGAGACGTCGCGGCGCCGCTTCGAACACGATGCTCATGACGTGCTTGCCCTCGGGCGCGAGCCCGGGGTCCAGCAGTGTCGGGATCGTGGCCTCGAGCCACGGCTCCTCGGCGATCACCCCGTACTTGAACGCGTCCTTGGAGTTCTCGACGTGATCGATCGAGTTCCCGATCACGATCCGTCCATGAAGACGCTCCGTCCCCTCGATGCCCCTGAACGTTGGCAGTCCCCCGAGCGCCAGGTTCACCTTGGCGGTCGCTCCCGGCGTCCGGATGTTGTTCGCGCGCCAGACCATTTCC
>JAXDJY010000243.1:0-3974 GCA_034667445.1 Actinomycetota bacterium
GTGGAACGGATCATCGAGAACCTCGTGATGAACGCCGTGCGGCACACGGCGACCGACCGCACCATCTGGTTGAGCGTCACCGCGGCGGCCGGCGGCGTGCTCATCTGCGTCGAGGACGACGGCCCCGGGGTTCCAGCGTCACTGCGTGACGCTATCTTCGAGCCCTTCCGCCAGGGGCCCACCGCCTCTCCCCATTCACCGGGGACCGGCATCGGACTCTCCTTGGTGACCCGGTTCGCCGAACTTCACGGAGGACGGGCATGGGTGGAGGACCGGGTCGGAGGTGGCGCGTCATTCAAGGTGCTATTGCCCGATCACGGCAGTGCCGACCTGGCCTCGACGGAACGCGCAGAGACAGCCAACGGACAGGCCACCGGGGCAGACGATGCGACCAGTCCGGAGGCTTCCGCGTCCCGCGGATAGACTCGCACCGTGCCTACCCGCGATCACAACCCGGCCGGACGGCGTCTGCACCTTCCCATCGTCGGCGTGACGAACGGCCCGGGCGTCGTAACAGGCGTGAACGCCCGCGGTGAGCGCAAACCCCCGTGGCTGAAGGTTCGACTCCAGGATGGACCCAACACCAGGGAGCTCAAGGGCATCATGCGCGGGCTGGGTCTCAACACTGTGTGTGAGGAGGCGATGTGCCCGAACATCGGCGAGTGTTGGGAGGAACGTGAGGCGACGTTCCTCATCCTGGGGGCCAGATGCACCCGCCGCTGTGGCTTCTGCGACGTTATGACGGCGAAGCCCGACCAGGTGGATGAGGGCGAGCCCGAACGCATCGCAGAGGCGGTTCGCGCCATGGGACTCAACTACGTCGTGCTCACCGGAGTCGCGCGCGACGACCTACCCGATGGCGGAGCGCGGATCTGGGCCAAGGCGATCCGCGCGATACGCGACAGCGTCCCCGGCTGCAAGGTCGAAGTGCTCCCGAGTGACTTCAAGGGCGGCGAACGAGACATCGCGACGGTGATCGAGGCGGCGCCCGACGTGTTCGCCCACAATCTGGAGACCGTGCGCCGCCTGCACCCCCGGATACGCCCGGCCTTCGGCTATCACCGGACACTCGACGTGCTGCGCCTTGCCAAACGGCTGCGGCCCGGCCAGATGGTGAAGTCGAACCTCATCCTCGGGATGGGGGAACTGCCCGAGGAGATCCCACCGACCATGCAGGATCTGGTCGGGGCGGACGTGGACATCCTGACCATGGGCCAATACCTCCAGCCCACTCCCCAGCACCTGCCGGTGGATCGATGGGTCCGGCCGGAGGAGTTCGACGGGTACAAGACTGCCGGTGAGGCCATGGGGCTCCGCCACGTGGAGGCAGGGCCGCTCGTGCGCTCGAGCTATCACGCCGGACGCCAACTTCAGCGGGCGAGAGGGAGCACGGTCGCGGGGGCGGTAGACGGAGGAGCCGGCCTGTAAGCCGGATCCTGTGCACGGGGGATCTCACCCCGCCGGCGACCATCTTTCTCACCGCGAACCGGGCGAACCCGTTCGTGGCGCCGTCCCGTTCGCCGGGACGGTGCGGTCTACCCGGCAGTATCGGGCGGGCCGCCCAACTGCCTGCTCGACCTTGCTCCGGGTGGGGGTTGCCGAGCCACGGCGGTCACCCGCCGCGCTGGTGGGCTCTTACCCCACCGTTTCACCCTTACCGCCGCGGTGAACCGCGGCGGCGGTCTGCTCTCTGTTGCCCTGTCCGCGAGGTTGCCCCCGCCTGGCTCTCGCCAGCACCCTGCCCTACGGAGTCCGGACTTTCCTCGAACGGTTGCCCGCCCGCGGCCGCCCGGCCGGCTCCTCCGCGTGCGAGGATAGCCGCTCTCTCAGCGCCCGCGCGCCTCGAGCATCTTGTCCACCCCTTCGTTCGCCAGGCGATCCGGTTCTGTATTGCGTTCCCGTCGCACGTGTTCGTACTCGATATGGTCCAACTTCCCCGCGAGCGCCAGCACCTGCTCGTAGAGGGGGACGATATGGGGGGTCTTCACCCTGTACCGGCCCGTGAGTTGGTTGATCAAGAGCTGTGAATCAGAGCGAAGGAGCACGTCGCGCCCGCCGAGCTCGAGCGCGCGTTTCAGCCCCTCGATCGCGGCCGTGTACTCCGCGACGTTGTTCGTCGTTTCGCCGAGGCCCTCCGCGATCTCGGCCAGGACGCTTCCGTCGTCGTCGGTGATCTGAACCCCGATCCCCGCGGGACCGGGATTGCCCCGCGAGGCGCCGTCGCAGGAAACGATCACAGGACGAGGATCCGGCGGCAGTACTCGCATCGGGGCACGCCGTCGGTCTTCTTCAGCTTGTCCAGCACGACCGACGAGAGCTGCTCGTGGCAGCCCTGGCAGACCCCATCGGTCAGCTCGGCGGCGGCCACACCTTTCTTCTGCGGGCGGAGCTCCTCGTACAGCTCGAGCAGATCCGGTGCTATGTCCGGAAGGATCTGTGTCCGCTCAGCCTCCAGGGCAGCGACGTCCGATGCGATGGTTGCGAGCTCCTCCGCACCGCTGGACGAGACCGCGTCGACCTTCTCGCGTTCGGCGGCCGCCGACTTCTGCGCCTCGGCGGCCTGCGACTCCAAGGCTTCCCGCTGTTCCATCAGCGCCAGCAGTTCGTCCTCCCGGTCCGAACGGCGCTTCTTGAGGTTCTCGATCTCGTGCTGGAGTGCCTCCATCTCCTTCACGTTCACCACGCTGCCGTCGTAGAGACGCTTCTCCTCGGCCACCTGCTTCTGCCCGATCGAGTCGATGTCATGCTCGAACCGCGATGCGTCCCGATTCATCTCGTCGATCCGTAACCGGAGTTCTCCGAACCCGGCCTCGGCCGCATCCGCTGTCGAGCGGGCAGCCGTCACCGCGTCGCCCGACGTCAGCACCGCACGGCGGGCGAGCAGGCGATCCCTGGACGAGTCGACCTTCTGCAGCGCGAGTAGCCTGCGCGTCACGGACATGGCACGCAGACTATCGGAACTCTGGTGAGCCTCCTGCTCGGATGCCCGCGCTCGCTAGGGGAACTGCACCTTCGAGAACGCGCTGTTCGTGGATCTCCCCAGGACCGTGACGCTGGCCACGATGACGGCCGCGATGAACGCCACCATCAGCGCATACTCGACCGCGGTCGCTCCCCGTTCCTCGATGATCCGCTCGGAAAGCCTGTGCAGGGCGAGTTGTGCTCCCACGTACCACCGTCGCATGTCGGACCCCCTCAGTGGCTCGCCCGCGTCACCCCCTGACGCTCTTGGCCGAGCCTGTCAAAGGCATCGGCTCCACGGACCTCAGAACTTGAGTACCCTCTCCGGCCATGCAGGGAGAGGTCGAGGGCCGTATCGGGCTGATCACTGGCGCGGGGAGCGAATCGGGGATCGGGTTCGCGTGCGCTCAGGTGCTGGCTCGTGAGGGCGGGGCGGTGGCGATCTGCTCCACCACCGACCGTATTCAGGCGCGCGTGGCGGCGCTCACGTCGAGCGGTGCGACGGCGGTCGGGTATGCGGCGGACCTCGTCGATCGCGACCAGACACGAACCTTGGTCGGCCGGGTGCTCGAGCGGTTCGGGCGGATCGACATCCTGGTCAACAACGCCGGCATGGTTACGGTCGGTGAGCCCGACCAGGACGACCCCGTCTTCGCCGAACTGGACGACGACCGGTGGGACCGTGCGATCGCGCTCAACCTGACCACCGCCTACAACGTCACCCGTGCCGTCTTCCCCGGCATGCTCGAGCAGCGCTGGGGACGCGTGGTGATGGTGAGCAGCGTGACCGGCCCGGTGGTGACGACCGAGGCCTCCGCCGGGTACAGCGCCGCCAAGGCGGGGATGGACGGGCTCATGCGTGCGCTCGCCATCGAGGGCGGCCCGCACGGTGTCCTCGCGAACTCCGTCGCGCCGGGGTGGATCGCGAGCGGCTCCCAGCTTCCGGAGGAGGCGGTCGCCGGAAGGCACACGCCCCTCGGACGATCCGGGACGCCGCTCGAGATCGCCGAGGT
>JAXDJY010000244.1:0-5313 GCA_034667445.1 Actinomycetota bacterium
AGATGGATCTTCGAGCTCTTGTAGCTGCAGTGCTCCGACCACATCGCGCCGTACATCGCGAGTTCGGCAGGCAGCGGTTCACGGCCGAGCGTCGCGACGATCTGATCGTGCTCGTCGTCCTTCAGGCCGAGCTGTCGATGCAGCGGGACCTCGGGTGACGCCTCGATCATCGGGCGGCGCCTTCCATGGCACTGGCCAGCAAGGATGCGAACATGCCCTGGCCGCCGGTCGGGCCTACGTCGGGGTCCACCGCGTGCTCGGGGTGGGGCATCAATCCGACGACGTTCCCCCGGTCGTTCCGCACGCCGGCGATGTTCCCTACGCTGCCGTTGGGGTTGACGTCGTCATTCACCAGTCCGTGGGCGCTTGCGTACCGGAACACGACCCGGCCCTCGTCTTCGATCTCCGCCAGTTGCGAACGGGTTGCGACGAACTGCCCTTCCCCGTGCTTGATGGGCACCTCAAGGGTCTCGCCGGCTTCCATGTCGGCGGTCACGATCGTCTGCGAACTTTCCACCCGGAGCCACACGTCTCTGCAGATGAACCGGAGCGTTCGGTTCCGGATGAGCGCGCCGGGAAGCAGGCCCGACTCGCACAGGATCTGGAACCCGTTGCAGATCCCGAGGACAGGTCCCCCGCGCCGGGCGAACGCGGCGACTTCCTGCATGAGCGCGGCCCTCCCGGCGATAGCGCCACAGCGCAGGTAGTCCCCGTAGCTGAACCCGCCGGGAAGGACCACGGCGGCGACGCCTTGAAGATCGTGCGAGGCGTGCCAGAGCGGCACGCCGATACCGCCCATGAACGTCACCGCGCTCAGCGCGTCGCGGTCATCGAGCGAACCGGGGAAGGTCACCACACCGATCCGGGCACCATGCGTCATGTCAGCCACCCTGCAGATCGAGGATCCGGTAATCCTCGATCACCGGGTTGGAGAGGAGGCGCCCTGCGATCTCTTCGACCTGGCTCCTGGCGGTGGGTTCGTCCAGAGCATCCACGGACAGTTTGATGTGCTTGCCCACGCGCACGCCCGTAACGGTGGCCCAGCCCATCGTCGGCAGGGCCGCCTCCACCGCCTTACCCGCCGGGTCGGCGAGCCCGGGCTTCAGCGTAACGAGCACCTCGAACGTGAACGTCATACCTATCCTTTCCCGAGAGGCCGATCAGGGTCCCAGTCATCGTCCGCGACCACGCCCATCCGCTGCCGATACTGATCGAACTTCTCTCCGGCGATGCGTTCGTATGCCTCGATGTACTTCTCGGAGGTTCGCGTGAGAACCTCCGCCGGGAGTTCGGGTGGGGGCGGCTCGTGATCCCAGCCGCTGGTGTCGAGCCAGTCGCGGACGTACTGCTTGTCGAAACTCGGCTGCGCGCGGCCGGGGGCGTAGGTGTCGGCGGGCCAGAACCGCGAGGAATCCGGTGTGCCCACCTCGTCCACCAGGATCAGCTCCCCGTCGGCGAACCCGAATTCGAACTTCGTGTCGGCGACGATGATGCCGCGCTCGGACGCGATCGACGCGATGCGCTCGTAGAGGCCGACGGTGAGTTCGCGGAGCCGTTCCGTCAGGCCCCGGCCGATGCGATCGCCACACTCCTGAGGGGTGATGGGCATGTCGTGACCTTCGGTCGCTTTCGTGGTCGGCGTGAAGATCGACTCGGGAAGCTGCGAGGACTCCTCCAGCCCCGCGGGGAGCGACACCCCGCAGACCTCCCCGCGCTCGCGGTACTGCGACCAGCCGGACCCGGCCAGATAGCCGCGGGCGACACACTCAACGGGGATGACCTCGGCCCGGCGAACCAGCATCGCGCGTCCCGAGAGTCCGGACTCGTGCGCGTAGGGCTCAGGGAAGGTCCAGCGCTCACTCGTGATGACGTGATTGCCCACGAGATCGCGTGTCCGATCGAACCAGAACGAGCTGAATGCCGTGAGCACGCGGCCCTTGTCCGGGACCGGGTTCGGCAAGATCACGTCGAAGGCGCTGATCCTGTCAGAGGCCACCAGGAGCAACTGGTCCGGCCCGGCGGCGTAGATGTCGCGCACCTTCCCCCGGGCGTGCAGGCCCTCGGGCGCGCCCACTCAGGCGCCCTCGACGGGGAGTTTCTCCAGCTTGTCGAACACGCCGCCCAGGTTCTGCAGGAACCGCTGCGGATCGAAGAGCCGGTCGAGCGCGGCCGCGTTCAGCAGAGCCCGGACCTCGGGGTCGGCGGAGATCGAATCCTTGAACGAGGCGCCCTCATCCCATGCGGCCGCGGCCGCCCCTTGCACGATCCGGTACGCGTCATCGCGCGGGAGCCCGGCGTCAACCAATGCCAGCAACACCGACTGACTGAACGCGATCCCACCCAGGGACCGCACGTGTTCTGCCATGCGCCCGGGGAAGACAACGAGGCCGTCCATGACCCATGCCATGTCCGCGAGCATGAAGTCCAAGAGTCCCGCGGCGTCGGGGAAGATCATGCGTTCGGCGGACGAGTGGGAGATGTCGCGCTCGTGCCAGAGCGCCATGTTCTCGAACGCTGCCTGGGCATGTCCGCGGATGACCCGGGCGAGCCCACTCACCCGCTCGCTCACGACGGGATTACGCTTATGGGGCATGGCGGAGGAGCCCTTCTGCCCTTCGGCGAACGGCTCCTGCACCTCGCGAACCTCCGTCCGCGCGAGGTGGCGGATCTCGGTGGCCATCTTGTCCAGCGTGCCGGCCGTGACGGCCAGCACCGCCATGTACTCCGCATGGCGGTCGCGCTGGATGATCTGTGTCGAGGCCTCCGCCGAACGAAGGCCGAGCTGCGCGCAGACCTGCTCCTCGACGCGGGGGTCGACCGCCGCGTACGACCCGACCACCCCGCTGATGGCGCCGACGCTCACGGTCTCCCGCGCGCGGCGCAGGCGCTCACGATCGCGGTCCAGTTCGAAGGCCCAGACCGCAAGCTTGTGGCCGAAGCTCGTCGGCTCTGCGTGGATCCCGTGCGAACGCCCGATGCTCGGCGTCTCCCGGAACTCCAGCGCGCGGCGCTTCACGATCCCAAGCAGGGTCTCCACGCGAGTGAGCAACAGATCGGCGGCGTCGCGGAGCTGCAACGCGAACCCGGTATCCAGCACATCCGAGGACGTCATCCCGTAGTGGATCCACCGGCCCTGGGATCCGATCGACGCCGCGACCACGTCGACGAACGCCGCGATGTCGTGCCGGGTGACGATCTCGCGTGCCTGCACCGCCTCGACCGTGAAGGATGCCAGCGCGCGACATGCGGCCGCGTCGTCCGGCGGGATCTTCCCCAGCCGGGCCCACGCTTCGACCGCGAGCAATTCGATCTCGAGCCAATGGTCCAGGCGTGAGCGGTCGGACCAGACCGCGGCCATATCCGGGAGGCTGTAGCGAGGGATCACGGCGCCCTCGTCGTCACAGCTTCAGGCCCTCCGCCATGTCGTCCTTGAACTGCCAGAGCGTCTGGGCGATCTCGGGGTCGCTCGTGGCAACGACCTGTGCGGCGAGCACCGCGGCGTTGACCGATGAGTCCACACCCACGGTGGCGATGGGAACGCCCGTCGGCATCTGTGCCGTGATGGCGAGCGCTTCGTTGCCGACCATCTGTGGCGCCGTTGCGATCGGCACCCCGATCACCGGGATGATGGTTCTCGCCGCCACCGCCGCGGCCAGATGGCCGGACAACCCAGTCGAGCAGATGACGACTTTCAGTCCTCGTTCGAACGCGGTTCGTGCGTATTCATCCACCAGGTCGGGGTTCCGGGAAGAGGACATGACCCGAACCTCATGGGCGATCCCGAACTTCTCCAAGATCAGTCCCGCTTGCCGCATGATCGGCAATTCGGCAGGTGAGGCGGCCAGCACTCCTACCCTCGGCGTCTGGTCGGTCATGGGCCCCCTTCCGCCGCCGAGGCGGCGATGTCGTGTCGGAACTGCATCCCGTCGAAGCCGATCAATGAAACCGCCCGGTAGGCCCGCTCGCGCGCCTGGGTGAGCGTCTCGGCGAGCGCTGTCACGGTGAGCACGCGACCGCCTGCGGTCACCACTCTATCGTTTCGCTCGGCGGTGCCTGCGTGAAAGACCGTGACACCTTCTATCGCAGATGCTTCGGAGAGCCCGTCGATGGGGAGCCCCGTGACGTATCCGCCGGGGTATCCACCGCTCGCCACGACGACCGTCAGCGCGGCTTCGTCGAGGAACTTCGGTGTCGCGACCCCGCCAAGTTCCCCCCTCGCCGTGCCCAAGAGCAGTTCGCCGAGGTCGGACTCCAAGAGCGGGATCACCACGGCCGTCTCCGGATCGCCGAAGCGCGCGTTGAACTCGAGCACCTTGGGGCCTTCTTCGGTGAGCATCAGACCGGTGAACAGCAGGCCGCGGAACCGGGAACCCTCCTCGGCCATCCTTCGGGCCGCGGGGTAGACGATCTGCTCCCAGATCCCTGCCTCGACGGCCGGACCGACGAAGGGCAGCGGCGAATACGCCCCCATGCCGCCGGTGTTCGGGCCGGTATCTCCATCTCCGATCCGCTTGTGGTCTTGGCTGAGCCCGAGCGGCACCACCGTCTCGCCGTCCACCAGCGCGAACGCACTGATCTCCTGGCCCTCCAGGAGCTCCTCGACCACAACGGTGGACCCGGCCTCGCCGAAGGCTCCTCGGAGCAAGCAGTCCTCGATCGCCGTCACCGCGGTCGCCCGGTCGTGCGCGACGACCACGCCCTTGCCCGCCGCCAATCCGTCCGCTTTGATCACGGCGCGGCCTCGCAGCTCCCGGTCCAGGAACGCGATGGCCGTCGCGGGGTCGGCGAACGAATCTCCGAGCGCGGTCGGGATCTTCTCCTTGTAGAGGATGTCTTTCGCGAACGCCTTCGACCCCTCGATACGGGCGGCCGCCGCAGAGGGGCCGAACACGGTGCGACCCCGCTCGATAAGGCGGTCTCCCAACCCGGCGACCAGAGGCGCCTCCGGACCGATGACGGTGAGATCCGTGTCGAGTTCCTCGGCGAGGTCCGCCATCGCCCCCAGGTCATCGACCGGGACCGGGTGGCAGGCCGCGAGTCGGGCGATGCCCGCATTGCCGGGCGCCGCGTGCACGTCGGTGACCGACGGACTTCGCGACAACCCCCAGATGAGCGCATGCTCTCGGCCGCCACCGCCGACGACCAGGACCCTCATCCGACGGGCAGGCTCTGTTCCCGGGCTGGCCCGACCGAGACCACGCTCACCGGGACATCGACCAGCTCTTCCATCCGGCGGACGTAGTCGCGCGCCTGCTTCGGCAGATCCTCGAACGTCTGTGCTTCATCGATCTCTTCGTCCCAGCCCTCGAGCTC
>JAXDJY010000245.1:0-3524 GCA_034667445.1 Actinomycetota bacterium
CCCCGATCGAGACGCGCGCGAGGCCCTTGGTCGTCTGCGAGAGCGGCCGACCGTGCTGCAGGACGAGGAGGGTGAGACCCGGCCCACCGTCGGGGACGCGTCGGTCGATCAACTCCGCGAGGCGTTGGTCGCTCATGGAGAGGAAGACTAGGCCTGCGTGGCGCGCTTGGCGGCGAGCCGGCGTTCGGCCCCGAGCCGCGCGAGATCCACCTCACTGGTGTCCAGGTAGGTGAACGCCGCGGCGATGCCGGGGTGCACGTCCGCGATCTGGCGGGCCATCGACTGCGCAACGCGGCGATAGACCGGATGCCCCTGCGGCTGCGACCGGAGCTCCGTGAGGTGCATCGCCTCGCGCGCGGTCATCTGCATGACGAACCGGATCTTGTACGCCATCGACACCGCGTACTGCGCGACGTCGGGGAGTCCGGCGGCGAGCAGATCCGCCTCGAGTTCGGCGCTCGCGCGAAGGACGCGGTCCCAGGGTTCGCGCAGCTCGGCCTCTTCGATCTCGGTCGGTGTGTCGTAGCCGTGCGCCGTGGTGAGCCGTTGCCATTCGATGGTGAGCGGGCGATGGCGCTGGAGGTCACGGAACGCGCCGAAGTCGCAGAGCACGTCAAACCGATACTGCGTTCGTTCCCACGCCCGGCCCGGCTTGTGGCGCCGGTTCGCGCGCTCGCCGACGCTCGCGATCAGGATCTCGGCGCGCTCCTCCGCGGTCATCCCGTGGACCAGCGAGTGGATCTGGCTGTCGGGGAGATGGCTTGCGCTGTAGAGGACCGCGGCGGTCACCTTGAGCTCGCCGTCGGGGTCGAAGTCCGTGAGGACGACCTCTTCGCGAGGCCCCGGCGTCACGTCTCCGAGGAGCTTATGGGCCAGGTGTTCGGTCTGTTCGCGCGTGGTACGCCAATAGTCTCCCCACGCGACGCCGCGCTCTTCGACATCGACGCGCTTGAGGAACTCGGGGATCACCTTGCGGAGCTCGGTGAGGATGAGTGCGCCGTATTCGCGCATCTCCGCGAGCGGATGGACGGCCAGCCGCATGAGGAGTTGCTCGTAGCTCTGACCGGTCGCATAGATGCCGAGGTTGGATCGCGTGGCGGCGGGGAGCAGCACGCGGAGCGTGTCGCACGTCTTCGCCATGATCGTCTGGTCGTAGACGAAGTCGCTGTCGGCGTCGTCCTTCGGGAACCGTTCGCGCCAGAACGCGTCCACGGGTCCGTACATCTCACCGTACGTGCCGAAGGCCGTGTCCAGGAATGCGGCGCACCCCGGCTCCAGATCCGTTCCCTGGATCTCCGTGGGAACCGTTGCCCGCCAACGGTCGCCGGGCTTACCGTCGTAGCGCATATACCGCGTCGACTGCTCCAGGTACGCGGCCAGGCGTCCCCACTCCAACGCCTTGCACAGGAGTTGTGACGCTTGCTCACACGCCAGGTGCACGCCTCCTAACTGCGCGACCGAGTCATCGCCGTATTCCACGAAGACGCGGTCGTACAGCTTGCTCGCCCGTGCCTCACCGACCCGGCTCAACGTCCCGGCGTCCGTCACGTCCTGCGCGAACTCGTCCAGGAACAATCGGCGCAGTGACTTCGTGCTCCGCGAATACCGCGCGAACAACGCGCCCTTCACCGCTTCCGGAAGATTAGTGAGCGCGAACACGGGACCGTCGAGGTTGGTGAAATGCGGCGCGAGTTGGTCCCGCTCCGCCGGGGTGAACGTCTCTTCGGCGTACCACTGCATTTGGTGCTCCTACGGGGTGGGGGTGTCGGTCGGCGGCGGGCTCTGCTCCGGCTGGGTGTAGATGGTGACGGTTGTTCCGGGAGCCTGGGGTCCGGGACCCGGGTCCTGCATCGCGACCCGGCCGTTGCCGGGCGGGCAGCTGGAGTTGAAGGTGTCCGCCGGGCCGCCGTTCACCGGGTTGAAGCCCGCCTTCGTGAGTTTCGCGTTCGCGCTGCCGAGCGTGAGACACGTTACGTCGGGGACGCTCACCGAGCCGGGGCCGCTGGAAGTGGTGAAGTTGACGACGGTGTTCTTCGGCACCATGTTGCCCGCGGGCGGGGTTTGGCTGATGACCGTTCCGACCGGCGCGCTGCTGGCGGCGGTGGTTTCGGTACCTGGCTTGAGTTTCGCACCGATGATCTGGGCCCGGGCCGCGTCGGCGGTGAGGCCGTTGAGGTTCGGCACCGACACCTGTGGCTCCGCTTTCGCGATCGTCAGTGTGATCGTCGCGTCGGTGAGCGTCGGCGTGGTGGCGCTCGGTGCCTGCGAGATGACTGTGCCCGGCTTGTCTGTCGTGGAGACCTGTTGCTGGATCTTGATGTTCTTGAAGCCTGCCTTCGCGAGTTCGGCCTCGGCGGTGGCCTGATCTTTGCCGGTCACATCCGGGAGTGGTTTCAAAACTGCAGAGGGGCTTGGGTTGTTCGATAGCAGCGTATTGGCGAGGAGATACCCGGCGCCGGCGATCATGGCGACGATCAACACGCCGATGAGGACCCCGAGCCACACCTTCCGGCCGCTGCCCGGGGGGTCCGTTACTGGCGGCAGGATCTCCGTCGACCGAGGCCTCGAGATGACCTGCGTCGCATCACCTGCCAGCGGAAGCAGCGGCGGGGCATCCACCGCCTGCCCCAACCGGGTTCGCTCCAGATCCGTGCAGAACGATGCTGCGTCCTGATACCGGTTGGCCGGGTTCTTCGCCAGTGCGCGCATCACCACGGCGTCCAGACTCGGCGGCACATCCGGGTTGTGGACCGACGGCGGTTGCGGCGTTTCGTTCACCTGTTTGTAGGCGACGGCCACTGACGAATCCCCGATGAACGGCGGGCGTCCCGCGAGCATCTCGTAGAGCACGGCGCCGAGTGAGTAGAGATCGCTGCGCGCATCGACCGGCAGACCCTTCGCCTGCTCGGGGGAGATGTAGGTGGCGGTTCCCATCACGACGCTCGTCTGCGGCGCGGTCTCCGGCCCGCTGATCATGCGGGCGATACCGAAGTCCATGACCTTTACCGAACCGTCGCGGGTCACCATGATGTTGCCGGGCTTGATGTCTCGGTGGATCACGCCCTGGGAGTGCGCGGCGGTGAGCGCCTCGCACACCTTCTCGGCGATCTCCGTGGCGTGGACGCTCGTGAGCGTCTTCCCGCTGCCCAGGAACTCGGCCAAGGTCCGGCCTTCGATGAACTCCATGACGATGTACTGCGTGTCGCCGTCGGTGCCCGAGTCGTAGGTGGCGACGATGTTCGGGTGGCTCAGTCGGGCGGCGGCTTGGGCCTCACGGCGGAAGCGTTCGACGAAGCTCGCATCTCGGGCGTAGGGCGCGTTGAGGGTCTTGATGGCGACGGTTCGGTTGAGGGTCGAGTCGAACCCGCGGAAGACCTCGGCCATCCCGCCCGCGCCGATACGCGCTTCGACGCGATAGCGCCCGCCGAGTACGGACCCGCTCATGCTCCCCCTTCGAGCCATGCCTGGATGATCTGCTTGGCGATGGGCGCCGCAACGTGGCCACCGGTGGCCTCGCTCCCCAT
>JAXDJY010000246.1:0-4768 GCA_034667445.1 Actinomycetota bacterium
CGACGACAACAAGCCGATCGCGAGCAACCTGCAGCCGGAGAAGAACGCGACCCTCGAGCTCTATAACTGGTCCCAGTACATCTGGCCGAAGATCCTCGACGAGTTCGCGGCGCAGTTCAACTGCAAGGTGAAGGTCACCACGTTCAACAACATGGACGAGGCGCTCGCGAAGATGCGGACCGGCCAGGTTCCGTTCGACATCTTCTTCCCGACCATCGACGTCCTGGGCAAGCTCATCTCCACGAAGCTGCTGCAGCCCGTCAACGCAGACTACGTCCCGAACCTGGCGGCGAACTGCTGGGACGTCTACACGAACCCGTTCTACGACCAGAAGGCCCAGTACACGGTCCCCTACACGATCTACACCACCGGTATCGGCTACCGCCGGGACGTCGTCTCCGATGAAGAGGTCCAGGGGATGAGCAACCCCTACGACATCTTCTGGGATCCGAAGTACAAGGGCCAGGTCGGCATCTACGACGACTACCGCGAGGCGATCTCGATGGCCTTGCTCCGCAAGGGGATCACGGATCTGAACACAACGGACCCGGCCACCATCGCGCAGGCGGGCCAGGACCTGATCGACATGCTGAACACGAACAACGTCCGGACGTCGATCAACGGCGCGTACCTCGGATTGCCGAAGGGTCAGTATCAGGTCCACCAGGCATGGTCGGGCGACATCGCGGCCGCGTGGTTCTACGTGTCGCACTACACGATGACGGATTTCCAGACGATCGGGTACTGGTACCCGAAGGACCGCGTCGGGGCCATCAACAACGACTGCATCGCGATCCCGAGCAACGCGCAGAGCCCGGTGCTGGCGCACGAATTCCTGAACTTCATGCTCGACTACAAGAACGCGATGAACAACTTCTCGTGGGTCGGCTACCAGGTGCCGCAGAAGAAGGCGGACCCGACAACGCTCACCACGACGAAGAGCGTGCAAGGCGAGCCCTACGTGTTCCCGTGGCTGATCGACGCGGTGGTGCAGGAAAGCGACTTCCAGACCGGTTACCTGGAACTCGAACTGGAGCCCTCGGTCGACACCCTGTGGCACGACGCTTGGAGCAAGTTCCAGAGTGGCTAGCGTCGCCGGTCCGACGTCGCGTCGAGACCGACGGCGAATCAGGAGGGAAGAGCTTCGAGCAGGGCAAGGGGTGTGGTACCCGCGGTGGTTCTGGCCATCGTTCGCCACCCCTGCGTCTATCTACCTCACGGTGTTCTTCGTCCTGCCGTTCTACGTCATCGTCTCGGTGGCGTTCGGCACGGTCGATCCGACGTTCCAGGCGGCGGTACCCATCTACCAGCCCTGGTTCTGGAGTTCGCAGTACCTGACGAAGGTGCTGGGCGAGGCTTTCGGGTTCTCAAGCGTCGTCTACGTGAGGACCTTCCTCTTCGTCGTCATCGCGAGCATCATCTGTGTGTTCCTGGCCTACTCGGTGGCCTATTACGTAGCCCGCTTCGGGGGGAAGCGCAAAGGGCTCTTCCTCGGCCTGCTCATCGCGCCATTCTTCGTGAGCTACCTCATGCGCATGTTGGCGTGGATCAACCTGCTGCAAACCGACGGCTACGTCAACAAGATCCTCGGCTGGATCCCGTTCGTGCCGCACAACGTGAACTGGCTCGGCGGCTCCCCGGTGACGCTTGTACTCGGGCTTGTGTACGGATACATCCCGTACATGATCCTGCCGTTCTACGGCTTCCTGGATCGGATCCAGCAGAGCTTGCTGGAAGCCGGGCGAGATCTGGGCGCGAGCCCGGGTCGCACATTCGTTCGTGTCACGCTCCCACTTTCTCGCCAAGCGATCCTCGCAGGGATCGTGATCGTGTCCCTTCCGATGTTCGGCGACTACTACACCCATGACCTGCTTTCGAACTCGCCGAAGACCACCATGGTGGGCAATCTGCTGGACAACGCCATCAACTCCACTGGTCAGGGACCGCAGGGTGCCGTGCTGGTGCTCATCCTGATGCTGATCCTGCTCATCCCGATGGCCTATTACCTCCGCAGCACATCCAACGAACTGAAGGTCACCAAGTGAGGGGGCCGGGGGGGTGGTATCGCGACCCGTGGCGCAAAGCCCGCGTCCTGCAGATCGTGACGTGGGCATACTTGGCCTGGTCCCTCGTCCCCGTCCTCGTAGCCATCTTGATCTCCTTCAACGCCGGGCGTTCGGCCGGTACCTTCCAAGGGTTCTCACTGCAGTGGTGGAATGGCGCTCCACAAGGTGACACTCAGGGCTCGCTGTTCACTTCACCCGAGCTGCACGCGGCGCTGATCCAGACGCTCCGTCTGTCGATCATCGCGATGATCATCGCCGTCCCCTTGGGCGTTGCGTTCGCGATCGGCCTCGATCGCTGGCGGGGACGCGTGGCCTCGACCGCCAACTTCTTCATGCTCGTCTCTTTCGTCGTTCCGGAGATCATCATCGGCGTCGCGCTCTTCTACACGTTCACCTACACCCTCAACGCAACGATCAAGCTCGGCACGTTGGCGCAGATCATCGGCCTGGTCGCCTTCCAGATCTCCTATCCCGTGATCGTCGTCAGAGCCAGGCTGCTGTCGATCGGAAAGGAATACGAGGAAGCGGCTATGGATCTCGGCGCGCCGCCACGAGCCGCCATCCGGCGGGTCCTCCTGCCGATGCTGTACCCAGCGATCTTCGCGAGCTTCGCCCTCGTCTTCGCCGACGTCATCGACGACTTCGTCACGGTGCGATATCTCTCTGCCGGATCCAGCACCGAGAGCCTGTCCGTCAAGATCTACAGTGCGGTGCGCGGCACGCCCACACCCGTGTACAACGCGGCTGCGACGTTCATGCTGTTCACAACCGTTATCGCGATCGCATTCGTCTACGTGCTGTACAAGCAATTCGGCAAAGGTCAGACCGGGTCTGCGGCGGAGTTCACAACGCAACTGTAGGCCGGGAGTTGTGTGAGGGGCCGCTCAGCCCGCCACGACGGCGTCTTCGGGGTCCTCGATCATGTCGGCCGCCAGGACGCGGAGCGCCTCGCGAGGCAGCGACACCGACACCGCCGTCCCTTGCGCGAACTCGAACCCCTCGCCTTGGTTCTGCACCCAGGCCTGGAGCGTCTGCCCAGAGGCCAGGTGCACCAGGACCTGAAGGATGGAGCCGACGTAGACGACCCGCTCGACCATCCCGGGAACGCGGTTCTCGCCGGTCGTGCCCTGCGCCTCCAAGATCACGCGCTCCGGCCGGATGGTCATCTTGGCCGGCCCGGTAGCGTTCGCGTCGCCCTGGCCGGCGATCAACGCGAAGTCGCCGACCTGCACGGAACAGCCGCCCTGGGACTGGCCCTTCGCGACCGCGTCCATGAGGTTTGAAACCCCCAAGAAGTCTGCAACGTAAGCGGTTGCGGGCTCCTCGTAGATCTCCTTCGGCCCGCCGACCTGTTCCACACGGCCGTTGGACATCACCGCGATGCGGTCGGACATGGTGAGCGCTTCCTCCTGGTCGTGCGTCACGTAGACGAACGTGATGCCGACCTCCTCCTGCAGCGCCTTGAGTTCGATCTGCAAACGCTTTCGAAGCTTCGCGTCCAGCGCGCCCAGCGGTTCGTCCAGAAGAAGCACCGCGGGGTTCAGGATGAGGGCTCTGGCGAGTGCCACACGCTGCTGCTGCCCGCCGGAGAGCTGGCCCGGCCGGCGCGTGTCGAATCCGGTGAGCTGCACGAGCTCGAGCGCTTTACCGACACGATCCTTCGTTTCCTGCTTGTCCACGCCCTTGTACCGCAACCCGAAGGCGATGTTCTCGCCCACGGTCAGGTGGGGGAAGAGCGCATAGTTCTGGAACACGGTATTCACGTTGCGCTTGTGGGGAGGGGTCTGCGCCATGTCCTCGTCGTCCAAGAGGATCTGGCCCTCGCTCGGCCGCTCGAACCCGGCGATCATCCGAAGCGTGGTCGTCTTCCCGCAGCCCGAGGGCCCAAGCAGGGAGAAGAACTCCCCGGAGGGCATGTCCAAGTTGACGCCGTCCACCGCCGTGAAGTCGCCGAAGCGCTTCACGAGGTCGATGAGCCGAACCTGTCCCCCAGCCATGTGGGCGGACGATAGCCGCCGCCGGGGGTCAGGGTCAAGTTTCCGACGGTGCTTGGTTCCTTGCGGCGTATGGAATGATGCCGCGGTATGGAACTGCCGTTCCGACCGGAGCACTCCCCCGCGCCCGACGGGGGCCCAGGGGGCCCCGCCACGCCCATCCTCCCGCTCCTCGCAGGCTATTGGAGCTTCGGCCAGTACTGGGGCGTCTGGGTCATCTTGGTGTTCGAATTCCAGCGGGCGCACGGCATCTCTGACCCGAAACTCGGGCTTTTGTACACCCTGTTGTCCGCCACCGCCGTCGTCGTCATGCTGCTGGTCGCCCCGCGCCTGCAGCGCTTCGCGCTGTCGACCACCGTCCCCTTGGCGCTGGTGTCGCTCGGGATCGGCACGCTCGCGATCACCTACCTCCCGAACGAACTCACGTTCATCGGCTTCGCAGCCGTCGGCGTGGGGAACGGACTCGTCGACATCTATGGCAACGTCGCCGCCCAGCGCGCGGAGGTCCGCCGACGCAAACCCGTGCTGCAATGGCTGCACGCGAGCTACGCGCTCGGCGGCGTGACGGGCGCGGGCATCGCCGGGATCGTGATCGTCGCGAACGTGGACTACCGGATCGGCCTCGCCTACGCCGGGGTAACGCTGTTCGCAACCGCGTGGTGGACGGCGAGGACCATGGACCGCGAACCTAGCCCCGACATCGTGGAC
>JAXDJY010000247.1:0-3046 GCA_034667445.1 Actinomycetota bacterium
ACTCGGCAGCTCTTGGTCCAGTACTTGATTGAGGTCAATCGTGAAGTAGCGAAGCTCTGTTTCGTCTCGCGATCTCCCCGCCCCCATCGCCAAGCAGCGCGCGTAATCCGCGAGGTAGAAGTTGTCCTGCTCCAGGAAGAACCGGAACTTCTCCAAGCCGAGCGTGCCGTCCGCGAGTTCGTGGAGGAAGGGATGATCGTGCAAGCCGTCCCAGATCGACGCGCATGCCGCCCGCATCTGGTCGCTGATCGATGCCGTCATGTCGGTTCGAAGCTTACGCCGCTTCCGGCAGCGAGCGATCGCACCAGGTCCCCTGGATCGTTGACGACGATGTCGGCGCTGCGATCCACGGCGAATCGGCCGCCCCAGCCGGCTGCTACCGCGACCGCACCGCATGCGCGGGCGACCTGCACGTCAACGGGCGCATCGCCGATATAGGCGCACTCCGTTGCACGCGCCCCGAGCGCCTCGCACG
Organism: Actinomycetota bacterium; assembly: GCA_034667445.1. GTDB lineage: Bacteria > Actinomycetota > UBA4738 > UBA4738 > HRBIN12 > JANXVR01. The sequence continues at coordinate 476 of JAXDJY010000247.1, forward strand.
CAAGCAGTAATCCGTCGGGAGCCGGCTTGGTGCGCTCGACCTTGTCGGCCCCGATGACGACATCGAACGACGAACGGAGGCCCGTCGCCGCGAGCAAGGTCTCGGCCGCGCTCGTGTCAGCCGCCGTGAACACGCCGAGTCGGAAGTTGCCCGACAGATCGGTAAGCGCGGTCGAGATGCCGGGGTATGCCGAGACGTCCGCGGCATTCGCCCGCAGGTACGCCTCATAGCGATCCACTGCCTCGGCCCCGACCGGAAGTCCGATCAGCGCTTCAAGCATGACTGCCGCAGAACCGGTGTGGAATGCCTCGAGGATCTCCGCATCGGAATAGTCTCGGCCGCCCGATCCAACGATCGCACGACGATAGCTCTCGAGCTGGACAGGCAGCGAGTCCAGCAAGGTCCCGTCCATGTCGAAGACGAGCGCAGCCAGCCTTGGAGAACTCAACATCCTCACGTCACCATAGCCGCCGGCGGCTTGCTGCTTCGTCTGTTTCGGCGGACGACCATCAACGCTGGATTTGCGTCGAGATTCCCAAGCGTCCAGGATGAAAGGACCGTCGATCAAGAGGTGGAGCCATGCGCAAGCTCGTCGCAACCATCGTCCTCATACCGCTCGTCGCAGCGGTGGCCTTCACCGCGGGAGCGGCCGCAACCTCACGTACTCCGGCACCCGACCGCAGCGACACCTCGTTACCCGGGTTCAGCAAGGCGGTGTTCTTGAGCCACGTGAACAACCCGAACGTTGTCCCTGGGTTCCCCGGCGACCCGGCGTTCACCCTCCAGACATCGTTCACCGTGCCGAAGGACGGCTACTACCTGCAGTACGTGAAGGAAGGCGAGCACACCGGAAGCCACTACAGCGCGCCGTGCCACTTCCACGTCCAGGCGCTCTGTGCCGACCAGCTTTCCCCCGGAGACTTCATCCTCCCCGCGGTGGTGATCGATATCAGGAACAAGGTGGCGAGCAACGTCGATTACGAGGTGACGATCGCCGACCTGAAGGACTGGGTCGTATCGAACGGACCGATGCCCGCGGATGCCGCCGTCCTGCTGCGGACCGGATGCGACAGGTTCTGGGGTCCCGACCGGGGCGCCGGCGTGAAGTCCTACTACTCGTGCGGAAGCCGGGAGCGCGGATTCCACCAGCCGGGCTTCTCGCTCGCAGCTGTGCGCTGGCTGATCCGCCAAGGGGTACTCGGGGTCCGCGGACTCCTTGGCACGGATACCTTCGGCCCCGATCCCGGCACTGACTTCCATTACCGTGAGACTTCGCTCACGTTGCACAAGCATCGGTTCACCCTGGAGAACCTCACGAACCTCGGTGCGCTCCCGACGACCGGCGCCTGGATCATCTGGGGTGGCCCCCGGAACAAGAACGGATCGGGCGCGCCGTCGACCGTGTTCGGGCTCATCCCCTGAACGGACGTCGACGAAGGCTCTCGCGCCTGTCAGATAGGTCTCATGTAATACTCGCGAGTCAAAATGATCGTGTCTCCATCTTCAGCAGACATCGAAAGTGAGGTCTGCGCCGAGGCCGTCAAGGAGGTATCCGATGTCGGTGTCTGATCTCGCGCAGGTCATGGAGCAAGATCACCGAGCGCTGGATGCGTTCGTTAAGGGAGACCCCGAGCCTAAGAAGAGACTGTTCTCGCGCCGGGACGACGTCACCCTCGCCAACCCCCTGGGCCCGCCTGCCCGTGGCTGGAACCAGGTTGAGCAGACTCTGGAGCGAGCCGCTTCCCAGCTCCGAGAGGGCGAGGCTATCGGGTTCGAGCGCATCTCGGAGTATGCGACAGCCGATCTGGGGTACATCCTCGAGATCGAGCGGTACCGAGGAAAGGTCGGTGACGTTGACGAGATCGCGCCGAATTCACTTCGCGTGACGACCATATTTCGCCGTGAAGACGGTGAGTGGAGGATCGTCCATCGTCACGCAGATCCGATAACCTCACCCCGGCCGATCGAGTCCACCTTGGAGCATTAGACCGGTCCGACGGAGCCCAACCACTCGATCACCCGCCGCCTGATAGCCGGGATGACGGGGAGAAGCTCCGCACGCGCCCGGAGGGCGTCGATATCTACGAGGCCATCGACAAGAAGCGCGCGAGCGAACTCGTGATCGAACGGGTCGCGTCGATCGGCAGCAGATCGTCATCGAACGAAGCCAAGATCGCCTGGCTGCCGATGACGAGGATGCGGGGATCATCCGCGAGCTTGCTTGCAGACCCCAGGATATGTGCGAGTTCGTTCCGCTTCATGGCCGCGACTTCTGACGGGCGGCGGTGAACCCCGCAAGTACTCGCTGGCGTTCTTCTTCGGTGAGGACACCCGTGAAGGGAGAGTTCTGACGGAGCTCTCGCGCCCGAGGCGCGCGAGACGTGAGTGCGTCAAGCACACGATCGAGTGGTCCGTCGAGCAGCTTCTCCCACTCGGCGAGCCATCGGCGTGCGGCCCGATCCCCCTTGAGGCGCGACAGGTTGGTCCGACCCTTGTCCAACACAGCCAGTGGATCCGCCACCAACTTTCCGGCGACCGCGTACCCGAACCAGAGGCTGCGTTCTTGGTCAC
>JAXDJY010000248.1:0-11751 GCA_034667445.1 Actinomycetota bacterium
CCTACTTGCCCAGCTTCATCCGCTGGTGGCGGGTGCGCTTCAGAAGCTTCTTGTGCTTCTTCTTGCGCATCTTCTTGCGGCGCTTCTTGATCAGCGACGGCAAGCCTTCAGCCTTTCACTCGGTTCCAAAGAGGTTCCGGAGATCAACGCGCTTGGCGCGATAGTTCGCCTCCAGACGGACGGACCCCAGTCTAAGCGCTTTCGGCGGCTCTGCCACGGGCGAGATCAGCCGCAGACCTCCGTCCTCCGGGACGTGCTCCAGGTACCCGACCCCGGTGAATCCTCCGCTCCCGTCTGACAGGCCGACCATGAGCTTGTCCAATTCCCGCAGATCGAAGAGTGGCGGGAGCGACGGCATGAATACCGTTGGCTTGACGCGGAACCGGTGGAGATCGCGTTCGAAGTAGCGCGACATCTGCCGTTCTCGCTGGGCCATACGATCCTCGACGCTGCTCGCCTCCACCTTCGGGTGGACGGGAAGGGTCACCGTATCGATCCCGAAGAACCGCTCGATCACCCCTAAGACGGGGTCCAGTTCCTCGCCCCGCTGCAGGCCGACGATGAGATCGGGCTCGAGCGCATCCACCTTGTAGTACTTCACGAGCTGCCCGCTGATCCCGCCGACGATGCCGCCGGTGTCCACGACGACCAGATCCGCTCCCTCGACCCGTGCAAGATCGCGGAGACGCGCGAGGGCCCCGACGAGCGGCAGCAGATGGTCGGCCGGGGACGTCGAACCCACGAACCCAAGGTGGTCGGCCTCGGCAAGCCGGTCGAACGTCAGGTCATCGACCGAGTGGACGTGCTTCATGCCGACCGTCGCCGGCGGGCCGACGGTCTTCTGGCTCACATCGGCGTCTACGTAAGCAACGGTCCTTCCGACGTGCAACGCATAGGCGGCAGTTGCTCGGGCCAATGTCGACTTGCCCGCATCCAGCCCGCCGACGAACAAGACCGTCTTCGCGCTTCTGGCGGCCCTGTCTACGAGCCGGTCATGTTCGTTCACTCTGTGCCCTCTCCGTTTTCACGGAGGTCCGGGCCGTGCGCGCGCTCTCGGTACGCCGAGCTATCCCGCTTCGGTGTACCGCCCGTTCAGGTAGGAATGGACGTCTTGTTCCCTCAATCGATAGCTCTTGCCCACGCGGAACGAGGGCAGGTCACCGGTCTTGATCAGTCGGTATACGGTCATGCGGGATACGCGCAAGAGGTCTGCGACCTCACTCACGGTCAATAATCGAACCTCGTAGAAGGTGTCTCTCCTCACGATGCGGCGATTCTAGGGGAATCGACCCCGGCTCGATACCCCCGAAGGGCCTAGACACGGTTTCCACGGTCAAGACCCTGTGAGTGCCTGGAAGCACGGCCAATAGGCGGCCGGATCGACATGGTCGTCCATGACTATGACGTGTTCGGTTCGACCCAGGGATCGGGCGACCAGGAGCGCGGGGTCGTTAACGTCGGCGATGCTCAGGGTCTCTACACCGGCGTTGATGGCTGCACCGGCGAACCCATGATCGGCCACCACGAGATCGGGAGTCGTCGCTTCGAGCATCCGCTCCATGGCCTCGGGCCGGTGTGTGTGCCTCGGCTCACGGCCGTCGGTGAGCACCCCCATCCCGTCCCAGTGATCGATGAACCATCCATGCTCGAGGTGTGGTTCCTGCCAGTGAACGCCGTGCGCGGCCCGGATCACCTGGGCGCCGCCCGCCGTAAGCCAACCGTCCAGGGCGTGGTACAGGAGTGCGAGTCCGACGGGATGTCCGGTGGCGAGCACCACGGAGGCTCCTTGTTCCCGCGCGAGCCGCAGGCGCCGGCCGGCCGCCCGGCACGCCGACAGGATCGGCTCGGGGCGGATATCGACGGGACCGAACCGGGCGTCGCGGTCGATCGGCGACCCGGCCCCGGTCTCCACCAACCGGAGGACGTCCTCGAGCGCCAGCCCGTCCCCCACCCCGGGCATCCCGAACTCCTTGTCGGAGTCGCCCTCGAGCAGCATCAGGGCGTTGTTCCGCACGTTGTCCAACGGATGGGCCGCGGTGCCAGCCACCTCCCCGGCCAGCAATCCGACGAGGAGCTCAGCCTCGGTAACGTCCCTGGGCGTCCACCGGTCGTCGAGCGTGGGCAGTCGGCGGACGTGGGCTTCGATAACGTCCATGAGTCAGGCCATGGTACGGGAGGCGGAGGCCGAGCTATGCAGCTCAAGGGCGCGGTGGCGGTGGTGACCGGGGCATCGTCGGGGATCGGTGCGGCGACCGCGGTAGCGCTCGCCCAACGCGGTGCGAAGGTGGTCCTGGCGGCCCGCCGTTCCGAGCGTCTCGATGAACTCGCCGAGCGGATCGAACGCGCGGGTGGGCGGGCCCTCGCGGTCCGATGCGACGTAGGCGAGGCGGAGGCGCTCCGGAAACTCCGGGCAGTCACTGAGGAGGCATACGGCCCCACCGACATCCTCGTGAACAACGCCGGCGTTCCCGGCGGCGGCGAGTTCGGGAAACTGACCTACGAGCAGATCCAGAACATCGTGCAGGTGAACCTCACGGGTGTGCTGTTCGGGACCCGCGCGTTCCTGCCCGGGATGCTCGCGCGCGGACGCGGGCATATCGTGAACATGGCGTCGATCGCGGGGAGGTTCGCGGCGCCGGGCGCAGCCGTGTACTCGGCGACCAAGCACGGCGTCGTCGCGTTCAGCGAATCGCTCAACTACGAGACGGAGCGCAACCGCGTGCTGATCACCGCGGTGAACCCGGCGCTGGTTGCCACCGAAGGGTTCCCACAGTGGCACCTGCCCAAGGCGGTGGTCATGAAACCCGAGCACGTCGCGGACGCCGTGGTTCGGGTGATCGTCGAAGGCATCGCGCCCGAGTACGCAGTGCCCCGCTGGCTCTCTCCGCTCCAATCCTTCCGCGTGCTCACCCCCCCGCTCTACCGCTGGGGGATGCGCCGGGTGCGCGCCGCGGGCCTCCGCGGGACGAAGGCAGGTGAGGGATAACTGCGGACGGCACCCGGGGTCCTAGACCGGCCGGCGACCGAGGACGACGCCGACCTAGACCGACCTTGGACCGTTGTGGTCTGGAACGATCCGATCAACCTCATGACCTACGTCACGTGGGTGTTCCAGACCTTGTTCGGCTATCCGCGCGAGAAGGCGGAGCGATTGATGTGGGACGTCCACACGAAAGGAAAGGCGGCCGTGTCGAGCGGGCCTAGAGAACGCGCGGAAGCTGATGTGGCGAAACTCCATGCGTACGGCCTCTGGGCGACCATGGAGAAGAGCTGACCGTGGATCCATGGATGCCCTTCGAGCCGGAGGGGAGCGACGCCGTAACCGTCGGCTTGAGTCTGGAGGAGCGACGCGTGATCCGTGATCTCATCGGCGGTTTTCGCGAATTGCTCGAGAACGAGAGCCAAGCGACGGACGCTGCCGTCGCCCGGCTGTTCCCGCCCGCTTACCAAGATGATCCGCTCCGCAACTTCGACTTCGATCGGCAAACGCACGACCCGTTGCTGCGGGCGCGACTGGATGCGATCTCCACCATCGAGGCGACCGCCGACGCGGAAACCATATCCACCGAACAGGCCCGGCTATGGCTCGGGGTGCTCAACGACCTTCGGCTGGTGCTCGGGACCCGCCTGAACCTCACGGAAGAGACCTCGGAGGAGGATCTCCAAGAGAAGGGCGACGCCGACGCGTTCGCGCTGTATCAGTGGCTGACCAACCTGGTGGCGGTGATGATCGAAGCGCTCGAGCTCCCGGGCGGCTAACGGACCGGTGAGCCCACGGTGTGCACCTTGAGCATGTTCGTCGTGGTGCGTCCGGCCGGTGAGGCGGCGACCATCACCACGGCGTCGCCCGGCCCGGCCAACCCTCGCGCCTGGAGTCCGCGGTCCATCAGTTCGATCATCTCGTCCGTGTCATTCGGGGGTTCGGCGGGGAGCGCCGTCACGCCCCAGAGGAGGCCGATCGCCCGGCGGATCTCGGGATCTGGCAGGAACGAGAAGATGGCCACGCCGGGTCGTTCGGCCGAGAGGAGTCGCGCGGTGCGTCCGGTCTCCGTGTAGCAGGCGATCGCGACCACGCCGGTGTCCTCGTTGCCGATGGAGGCCGCCGCGTGCGCCACCGACGCGGCATCGCCCATGTGGTGGCATGGCGGCTGGGCCGCCCGGTACGCGGCACCGCGAGATTCAACGGCACTCGCGATGCGCGCAGCCGCCTGCGCGGCCTCGAACGGGTACTCGCCGATCGCCGTCTCGCCGCTCAGCATGATGGCGTCGGCACCGTCCAACACGGCGTTCGCCACATCGGTCGCCTCGGCCCGCGTGGGGCGGGGAGCTCGGATCATCGACTCGAGCATCTGGGTCGCGACCACGACCGGGCGCCCGGCGTCGCGCGCCGCGCGGATGAGATCTTTCTGGATGAGCGGGATCTCCTCCATCGGCAGCTCCACCCCAAGGTCACCGCGCGCGACCATCAGCGCATCGGTCACCTCGAGGATCGCGTCGATGTTCTCGACCGCCGGGCGTGTCTCGATCTTCGCCACGATCGGCACGACCCGGTCACCCATGAGCAACCGCATCTCAGCGATGTCCTTCGGCTCGCGGACGAAGGACTGCGCGATCATGTCGACGGCGAGATCGAGCGCGATCTGGAGACACTCGCGATCGCGCTCGGTGACCGCGGGCAGGCCGAGCCGCTCGGCGGGGACGTTCACGCCCTGGCGGCTCCGCACCGTGCCGCCGCGAACGCATTCCGTGACGACGGTATCGCCGTCGATCTCGGAAACGGTGAGCTCCACCGCACCGTCGGCGAGGAGGATCCGGTCGCCGGCGGAGAGATCGGCGGCAAGCCCCGGGTAGGTGGTCGAGGCGCCGCGTTGGTTGCCGGGACCGCCGGGCCGCAGATGGAACCGTTGCCCCGGCTGGAACTTGAACGGGTCGGGCTCCATCGAGTTGAGCCGGATCTTCGGACCGGGCATGTCCGCGAGCACGGAGAGCGATACGCCGAGATCCTCTTCCGCGTCGCGGACGATGCCGACGGCGCGCTCGTGGTCCTCCGGCGTTCCATGGCTGAAGTTCAAGCGGAAGAGCGTGGCGCCGGCCTCGACGAGGCCCCGCATCATCTTCGGGGTGGCGCTGGCCGGCCCGAGGGTGCAGAGGAGCTTCGTCTTCGCAGCGGTCATGGGTCGTCAAGCCTATCGGGCACCACGCGGCCGGCGAGTGCCGCGGCTTCCTCGACGAACGAACGGGGAAGGTCCGGGGCGAGCGTGTCCAGGGCGCCCGCCATCTCGGCGAAGTAGACGGTCCAGGCGCGCGGGACCACGCTCGCCCACTGGTAGCCGCCGCCGCCGGTCGCGACCCACCGGCCGCGCGCGGCCACGTGCGCCAGCTCGTGGAGGTCGCGCGCTGCCGAACGGTAGGCACGGGTGGTGAGTTCCATCTGCGCGAGCGGGTCGGTCGTGTGGGTATCGCAGCCAAGCTGGGTGACCAATACCTCGGGCTGGAACTCCCTGACCGCGGGCAGGACCCTCGACCGGAACGCGGCGAGCCACTCATCGTCGTCGGTCCCCGGCGGGAGCGGGGCGTTCACCGCACTCCCGAGCGCGTCGGGGCCGCCCGTCTCGGTCGCGTCGCCGGTTCCCGGGAAGAACCAGGGCGCCCTCTGGTGGATGGAGGCGGTGAGGACCCGGGGGTCGTCGTAGAAGATGGCTTGCGGCCCGTCGCCGTGGTGGACGTCGACGTCGACGTAGGCGACCCGGGCGGCACCGTGTTCCAGGAGCCACGCGATGGCGATCGCAGGGTCGTCGTAGACGCAGAAGCCCGACGCCCGCGCGGGCATCGCGTGGTGCAGCCCGCCCGCGGCATTGAACGCGTGCTCCACGCTCCCTTCCCACACCGCTTGCGCTGCAGCGACACTTGCCCCCACCACGAGCGCCGCGCCCTCGTGCATCTGATCGAAGATGGGGTTGTCGCCCGGCCCGAACCCGAACCGTCCCCACGGCCCATCAACGCCGTGGCCGGCCGCGCGCGTGGCCTCGACGTACTCGCGCGTGTGCACCAGTTCGATGGTCGCATCGGGGGCCTCCGAAGCGTCGAGCGTCACCACGGTGGGGAGTTGATCCAGGCCGTAGGCCTGGATCAGCGACCAGGTGAGGAGCACCCGCTCCGGACGGAGCGGGTGCTCCGGTCCCAGGTCGTAGGTTCGCGCCTGCGGCGCGAACACGAGCCCGACGCGGTCGGACACGCTTCTAGCCCACCGAGCGAACGGCGTCGATGGTTCGTTCCACCAACGCGTTCACGTCGTCGGACGTGAGACAGAACGGCGGCCCCAGCATGATGAGGTCACCATCGGTCCCGTCGACGTGGCCGGTCGAGGAGTACAGGAGGAGACCGTTCGCCCGCGCGGCCGCCAGCACCCGTTCGGTCGTGTGCGCGCTCCTGGGGAGTGGCTCCTTCGTCTCCCGGTCCCTGACCAGCTCGATGCCGATCATGAGCCCAAGCCCGCGAACGTCTCCCACGACCGGGGTCTCCTCAAGGCCGAGCGTCAGGTCGGACCTGATCTGCTCCCCCAGCCCGCGGGATCTCGCCACCATGTCGTCGGTTCGCAGGCGTTCGATCACCGCCGAGCCGACCGCGGCTCCCAGAGCGTTGTGGGACCACGTGAACCCATGCACGAACCCTCCCGACGCCACGGCGTCGAACACCTCGCCGCTGGCCGCCGCGAAACCGAACGGCACGTAGCCACTGGTGCTCCCTTTCCCGGCCGTGATGATGTCGGGACGGACGCTCCAATGGTCGACGCCGAACCATTCGCCGGTCCGTCCGAAGCCGGTCATCACCTCGTCCGCGATCACGAGCACCCCGTGACGTCGGCAGACCTCGACGACCTTCGGCCAGTAGTCCTCGCACGGCACCGCAGCGCCGAGCGTCGCCCCAGAGATGGGCTCTGCCAGGAAGGCGGCGACCGAACGGTCGGGCGATTGCGTAAGCATCCGTTCAAGTTCTCCGGCGTGCCATGCACCGCACGCGTCGGGGTGACGCGGGTTCTCACACCGGTACTCGTAGGCAGCCGGCGCGTGGGTGAACCGCCCGAGCCACGGCGTGTAGGGCTTCCGCAGTGGCTCCTTGCCGCTCGCGTCCAGCGCCCCCATCGTGTTGCCGTGGTAGGAACTCCGTCGCGCGATGACCGTGATCCTCGACCCCTCGCCGCGCGCGAGGTGGTAGGCGCGTGCCATCTTGATGGCCGTCTCGACGGCCTCGCTTCCACCGCTCACCGGGTAGATGCGGGCGTCGTCGAGCGGCAGGATGGCGGCGACATCTTCCGCGTAGCGTTCCAACGCCTCGGTCGTGAACATCGTCGGGTGCACGTACTGCGTTTTCCCGAGCTGCTCGGTCGCAGCGGCGATCACGGCCTGATCCCCGTGTCCGACGTTCATCACGATCGCGCCGCCTGCGCCGTCCAGATACCGGTTCCCTTGTCCGTCCGTGATCCACGCTCCCTCAGCGTGCACCGCGGTCGGAAGGCTCCGGTCGAACACCCGGGGGAATACGTGCGTCACGAGTCGCCCTCCTTCTCCTCATCGAACGTGCTGAAGATCTGCCGAAGCCGATCCCCACGAGCCTTGCGGCGCGCGCGGATCTCGGCCGCCCACTCCGGTTCGGGTTCCTCGGATGCCGAGTCCGCAGCCCAGGGGGCGTCGGAACCGCGCGGCTCGTCCGCGTCGGTGGGGCGCTCGGTCATCGTTCCCACCTCAGCGCGCGCACCCGCAACAGCCACTGCTTCAGCGCTTCGTCGCCCGCCATCAGGGCGGCCCGTTCGCGCGAATCAGCCGTTCCGTTCTCGTCGAAGATCCGGAACAGGAGCACCGAGATCCGGTTCAGTGGGTCAGCGGGATTCGTCGCGCGCATCGTGACCGCCGCGATGGTTTGCCGCAAGCCCTGATACACGTCGTTCTTGGCCTCTCGCGTCGCCGCCACACCGCCGAAGAACAGGAGCGAGGGGAACAGCTGCGAGCTCCGCGTGGCGAGATCGCCGAGCGCCGTGAGAACACCTTTTGCCGCCGATCGCCGGCGCAGCTGCTCGTCGGGAGGCCCGTCCGGAGACGGGTGGGTGTTCGGATCCCGGAGCACGAGACAGAGGTGCTGGGCGAGCACGGAACTGAGCGCGAGGGTGGGCGTCGGCGGCACATAGATGGGTGCCCAGACGCCCGAGACCCCTGAGTTCCGCAGTTCCTGCGCCAGGAGTCGAGGCAGTTCCGCCAGGACCGCGCCGGTGGCCGCCGGGTCCAAGCCCGTGCGTTCGACCGCGACGACGGGAGCCCCCGATGCGTCCTGGATCTTGACGCCGAGCGTGAGCCCGGTCGCGGCGCTCGAGACCCGGGTCAGACCCAGCCACCCCTGGCTCGCGACGCCTTCGTCGGCCCCCGCCTCGAACCCGCGCGTGAACGACGTCGTCACAGCATCGGTGGTCATGCGGATCGCTTCGGCGAGGTAGAGCGGCAGACCCAACGTGAGGGCGTTGTCGGCCTCGGGATCGACCTCGGCGGCGAAGCAGATCCGCTGCGCCCCGGCGCGCTCGGCCGGAAGGATCCACGTCGGATCCAGGAGCGGACGGAACCAGACGGGCATGTCCAGCGGCGCTCGGGGGTCGAAGTCGTCCATGTGCTACTTGGTATACACGCCAGCGGGGTCGAGTTCCTCCCGGATCAGCCGCAGTTCCTCTCCGGTGGGAGGAAGCGTCTCCCCGAGATCGTCGGCAACCTTCGGGTCCCACCCCATGTTCGCGCGGACGTCGTCCAGGGTGATGCCGGGGTGGAGCGAGCCGACCGTCATCTCTCCGCTCTCCTCATCGAACCGATACGTCGCGAGATCGGTGACCACTGCGGTGGGGCCGTTGCCATTCCACCCGCGCGCGGCGTCGCGAGCCGGGTCCCCGCTGTGGCCCGGCGACGTCCGGAAGTCCAGCCTGTCGACGAACGATCGGGTCGCCTGGCGCATGATCACGAGGATCTGTTTCGCATGTATGGCGATCTCGCACGCTCCACCGGAGCCGGGAAGGCGCACCTTCGGGTGGGCGTAGTCACCGATGACGGTCGTGTTGAGGTTCCCGAACCGGTCGATCTGCGCGCCGCCCAGGAACGCCACGTCGATGCGGCCGGCCTGCAGGTAGAACGCGAACAGTTCAAACATCGACGTGATCGCGGTGGCACCGGTGGCGAGCGTGGGATCGCCGATGGAAAGCGGAAGACGCTCAGGACGCGCGCCGTAGACGCCCGATTCGTACACGAGTTGGAGATGCGGCGAGACCGTTCGTTGCGCCAGGTTGCACACGATGTTGGGCAGACCAACCCCGACGAAGCAGTTCGCCGCGGCACCGAGTTGGCGCGCACTGGCGGCGATCATGATCTCCGACTTGGAGTAGCCGAGATCACTCGCGGACGCACTCACGCGTACCGCCCGTAGTCGACCTCGCCCGAGAGCGCGGGCTCCGGCCGGAGCGAATCCCAATGCTGGTCGCCCCATTTCTCGATGTAGTCCGCATGCGATCCGAGGTCGTAGACCCATTCGCGTAACCACGCGTCCAGGGAGTCCTGTTCCTTGGCGATCTTGTCCCACGCGAGGTAGAAGGCGTTGTCGCGATCGTAGTAGCCCTGCGCGAAACTAGGGTGACACGCGAGCGGCTGCTCGACCACGGCGTCGACGACGGAACCAGGGATCACCGTTCGGTTGGGGTCGCGCCGGATAACGGATTCCTCGACGACCTCTTCGCACACCACGATGACCCGCTTGGCCGCGAACGCCGCCTCCTTCTGACATCCCAGGAGCCCCCAGATCTGCGTGTCGCCGGCAGCATCGGCTCGTTGGGCGTGCACGATGGCCACGTCAGGTGCGAGCGGCGGGACCACGAACACGGTGTCGTTCGGGTCGTAGGGCGAAACCATGGGCTTGATCCTGTCGTTCACCTCGGGGATGTCGGACTCGTAGTAGCTTCGCAGCGGGAAGAACGGGAGGTTCGACGCGCCGGCCATATAACGGCAGACCATGCCGAAGTGGCTGTACTCCTCGATCTCGAGTGGCTCGGGGTCGGCGTTCTCGATCCGGCGGCGAACCGCGTGCAGGTTCCCGACGCCGGGGTTGCCCATCCAGCTGAAGATCAACTTGGACGCGACGCCCGCCCCGATCATCTGGTCGTAGATGACATCCGGCGTCATGCGGGCCAGGGTGAGACCGCGGCGGCGCTGGCGGATGATCTCGTGTCCGGCAGCGAAGCAGATGAGGTGGGTGAAGCCCTCGATGGCGACGGTGTCCCCGTCGCGGACCAACTCCGCCACCGCATCGTGCATCGTCGCCGTCTTGTCAGAGCTCATCGGGCGTCCACCCGTCCACCGGCCCGCGGAGCACGCAGAACTCGTTCCCCTCCGGGTCGCGCATCTGGGTCCAGAAACTCGTTCCCACATCGATGAACTCAAGCTGCGTGGCACCGAGTTCCGTGAGCCGCCCGACTTCCTCGGCCATCGATCCGGAGGGCCGCACATCGGGATGAACCCGGTTCTTCGCGACCTTCCCTTCGGGCACGCGCTGGAAGTACATCCCCTGGGTCTTGCCGGAAGGGTCGCTGATCCAGGCGCCCTCGTCGTCGGCCTCCGGATCGAGCTCGAACCCGAGCGCACGGCTCCAGAACGTCGCGACCATCACGGGTGCACCGCAGTCGAACGTGAGCGAGTCGAGCGTCAGCGCCACGGCCGTCCCTACGATCCGGCCGATTCGACCTCGGCGATGACGTCCTCGAAGATCTCGAGCGCGACCTCAGCCTGATCCTCGCGGAGCACGAGCGGCGGGGAGATGCGGATGGCGTCATCACCGCACCCCAGCATGAGCAGGCCCTTGCGGAACGCCGCCTGTTCAACCGCGGCCGCCTGGTGATGATCGGCGAACCCCAGGCCGATCCAGAGCGCGCGCCCCCGGACCTCGGAGATGATCGGATGACGTTCGGCGATGTCCCGCAGTCCTTCCAGGAGGATGTCGCCGACCTTGGACGCGTTGTCCATGAGCCCTTCCTCTTCGATGACGTCCAGCGTGGCGAGCGCGGCAGCGCACGAGACCGGCGACCCACCGTAGGTCGAACCGTGCGCGCCGAGATCCCATGTCATGAGATCCTCGCGGGCGACCATCGCGCCGAGCGGAAGGCCGCTCGCGATCCCCTTCCCAGCCGTGATGATGTCGGGGGTGATGCCCTCCTGCTCGATCGCCCACATGGTGCCGCTTCGGCCCACGCCGGACTGGACCTCGTCGCAGATCAGAAGGATGCCGTGCGCGTCGCAGAGTTCGCGCAGATAGGTGAACCAGCCGTCCGGCGGGAGGATGTACCCGCCTTCACCCAGCCAGGACTCCACGACGATCGCAGCGACCTCCGTGGGCGAGACGATCCGCTTGAACAGCACCTCTTCGATGTAGTCGAAGTCGCCGTAGAACGAGTGGTACACACCCGGGAGCATCGGCCCGAAGTTGGTGCGGTACTTGGCCTTCGACGCGGTCAGCGTGACCGAGCCCATGGTCCGGCCGTGGAAGGACTGGTACATGCCGATCAAGTATTGCCGGCCGGTGGCATATCGCGCGAGCTTGAGCGCGGCCTCGACCGCCTCGGTCCCCGAGTTCGAGAGGAAGGAACGCGCGGGCTTGCCGCCGAACGGCGCCAGTGCGTCCAACCGCTCGCAGACGTCGGAGTAGATGGGCAGGTAGAAGTCCGAGGCCGAATAGTGG
>JAXDJY010000249.1:0-8324 GCA_034667445.1 Actinomycetota bacterium
CCGCGCGATGTCGCCGGGCGCCCTCGCCGAACGAACATCCACCTGGACGGCCGCGATGTCGACGGGCCGTCCGACGGCGGTCGGGAACGGCACGAGGCCGGGGGCCAGCGCAGCACCCACGGCGAGCACGAGGCGCCCGGTTCGTCGCCACCCCCCTCCCCCGTCGACCACGGCAGCCAGGACGAGGCCGTTCACGAGGACGATCACGAAGGTAACCCCCCAGACTCCGGTGATGGAGGCGAGCCGGAGTGTGGATCGGTTGTCGGCCTGCGAGATACCGAGCGCCCCCCACGTGAAGCCGCCGAAGGGCCATGCACCCCGGGCGAAGTCCACGAGTGTCCAGAGTCCCGCGAACCCGACCGCCGAAACCACCGGCCGGGCGCTCCGAAGCACCAGGGGCGCCAGGAGCCCCAGCAACGCCGTCGACAGGGCGCAGAGGACGGTTAGCGCCACCCAGGCGCCTGTTCCGAAGCGATCGATCCACGACAACGTGATCCCGTAGCCGGCGATCCCATAGGCGAAGCCCAAGAGCGCGCCCGGGCCGGGGCGCACGGTCCGCAGGAGCCACAGCAGCGGCGCCACGGCGACGAACGCGAGCGGCCAGAGCGCAACAGGAGGGAAGCAGAGTGACATCGCGACCCCTCCCAGGGCGGCGACGACGAGCTGTAAGACGAGCGAGGATGGAGGGCGCGGGAAGGTCAGGCGCAATCGCGGCAGAGCATCTTCTTCTTGTCCGCCAGCTGACTTCGATGCTTCACCAGGTAGCACTTCTTGCATACGAACTCGGTGGCCTGGATGGGGACGACCTTGGTGTCGACCGGTTCCAGTCGTTCACCCTTCGCCGTGCCTGTGGCAAGGGTTTCGTCCTCTTCGTCCGGGGCTTCGGCCTGCTCGGATCTCGCCTCCTGCTTCACCAAGAGCTCCTGGATCGATTCGACCTCGGCGGCCGCGGGATCGGGCGGCGTTGTGGCCTCCACCAGGTCATCAGCGGTGGGCTCCAAATCTTCGATCTCTTCGTCGTCGGTGACTTCCTCGTCTTCGACGGCATCTTCTGTGTCGGTCATATCGTCCTTCGGTGTCGAGCGTCAGACCGGCGGCCGGGGCCGGGTCGCGCGGATTGTACTGCCACGGTCTGCAGATGCAACCAGGGCTGCTCAACGCCGATGGTGGCCGTCCCATTCCCACTCCCAGCCTCCAACTCCCTGACCTCCGGCGGGGTCTGGACACAGATGAGGACCCGAACGACCTTTGGGGCCGCGGCACCGGGGTGCCGCGTTCTCTACTCAGCCGTTCGGGTCCTCGCGCGTTGCCGCCGAAGCGGTGACGCATCTCGAACGTACGACCGCCCGGGACGGAGGGTCAACCCGAGCGATGAGAAAGAGTGACAACTCCTAGGCAACGAAGACTTCACGGCCGAGCGACACTACCAAGACCGGGCGGAGTGGGGCGATGTCCTCCTCGGTGAAGGGGTCCTGCGGGTACGCGGCGAAGTCTGCGTGCATCCCCGGTCCGAGGGCTCCCTTCTTCTCCTCTTGATGGGCGAGCCTCGCGCTCCCGATGGTGTGGGCGCCGATCGCCTCGGAACGAGTCAGGCGTTGGGTCGGATCGTGATGGGTCGTCAGTGCATCGAGCGTGCGCATCGGATCGAGCGGTGTGATCGGCGAATCCGACCCGACCCCGAACTCCAGCCCGCGCTCGAGATAGGTCCTGAAGGGATTCATCTGCCGGGCGCGGGCCACGCCGACGGTGTTCTCGTACAGGCCCCCGGGTCCGCCCCACGTGTTGTCGAAGGTCGGCTGCGCGCTGATCGCGAGACCTAGCAACGCCGCGCGGTCGACCTGGGATCCCGATGGCATCTCGAAGTGTTCGACGCGGTGGCGACGCGCGCGGAAGTGGCGGCGTTCACGAGAGTCGAGCCCTCGGTAGACGTGCTCCCAGCTCCTCAGCACCTGTTCGATGGCGCGATCTCCGATCGCGTGCACCCCCACCTGGAGACCGCCCCTGTGCCCCACCTCGAAGAACGATGAGAGGGCGTCATCCTCCAAGTAGACGTGACCATCCCCCGCCCCGTCCACGTAGGGAGCGCTCAACGCGGCGGTCCGTGCCCCGATGGATCCGTCGGTCGGAAGGTCTCCACCGACGGCAGACAAACCGAGTTCGATCGTCTGGCGGAGGTCGGTGGTCGCGATGCTGAGCACCGAGTCCACCGGGAGCCGGTCCCGATGGCCGAGGAAGACGTCGACGTCTCGCGGCCCGTACCAGTGGGGCATCGCCATCTCGTGGACCGAGGTAACCCCGCGTGAGGCTGCCAGTGAAGCTGCCCGGAGCTGGTGATCCTGCACCTGGTTGTCGGTCATCGCTGACGTCACCCACGCCCAGAGGCGCTGATCTGCCTCCTGAGTGACCCGCCCGGTGAACGTTCCGTCTGCGTTGCGCCCACACCCAGGCACGTCGCCGATCTCCGCTGCCTGGATCGCGGCGGTGTTCGCGAGTGCGATATGTCCGTCGGCGCGGCGGATGACCAGAGGCCCGGCTCGCGCGTCGTCGAGTTCTGCGAGGGAGGGGATGCGAGGGTCTTCCCACTGCGACTCGTCGTAGCCCTGCAGGACGTCGATACCGTCGGCGGCGCGGCCATGGGCGAGCGCGAGGAGATCGGCCGCCGACCGCGCGCGCGTAACGGCCTCGCTATCGAGCGCCATCCCCGTGGAGGTGAGATGGACGTGCGCGTCGATGAAGCCCGGGATGATGGTGGTGCCGGGAAGGTGAACGGTCCTGTCGGCGCGTGGCGGCTCCCCGGATCCCACCCGCGCAACGTGCCGCCCGTCCACCAACAACCACTCGCCCACGACGGGATGGCTCAGGGTGTGGATGCGGTCGGCGCGGTAGACGGTCTTCATCGGTCCGAGTATCGCAAGCAGGAGCTCGTCTTTGACGCAGTAGGCCCGAAGAGGGATGCCGCGGCTGCATCTCGATCGCCGAATCGCAGTCGTTTGTCGAGATTCGAGCGAAGGCCGAGATCGGCCAGTGCACGCTCCACGGTTCGCTCGGCGCTGTCGAGCGTTCGTCCGTTCGCACCCGTCACCAGGATGTCATCCACCCAGCGGACGAACCGAAGACGGCCCGCCCTGAGCTGTTGGTCGACGTGCGCCAGGACCGCGTTCGCGAGCACGGCTGAGGGCTCGGGTCCGATCGGGATCCCGGGCACACCGGCAGCCCTGAACGCGCGGAGAACCCGGCCGATCTCCTCGGCAGCGCCATGCGAGACCCGGAGCCGTTGCAGCGCTTCCTCGACGGTCTCCGGCGTGATCGAGTGGTAGCAGGCCACCACGTCGAGTGCTGCCGAGGGTCCGGCGTCGATGAGCCGCGCCGCCGATCGTTTCCAGCGGATCCGCGCCGCTCGCCACGGTTCCAGCGACATGCCTCCCGGTGCGCGGTTCGCGAAGACCTCAGAACCCAGGCGGCGTTCGATCGCCGGGGTGACGGCCGCGACGGCGCGGGCGTAGGCCGTCGCGTCATTGGGTCCAAGCGTCGTGATCCGACGGGTCCCCCCGCCCGGTTTCGGCAGGCGGCTGCTCCGAACAGACCGTCCGAGCGGCGGCTGATGCGCAGGTGTCATCTGATCTTCTCCTCGTGGTCGTGCGGGACCGGAGGAGGACAGCCGCCGATGCGATCGTCGTTGTATACCGCGCCCACGCCACCTTTGCAATCGGCCGAGCGAGCTCCCGCCCATCCCCCGCCCCGTATGATGTCCCGCATGCTGGACGGCAAGGATCTTGAGATCGTTGGGGCCCTCCAGGACGATGCACGCGCCACCTATGCCGATGTCGCCGCGCGCGTGGGGATGAGCGCGAGCGCCGTGCACGATCGCGTCCGCAAGCTCGAGGTCTCAGGGGTTATCCGTGGGTATCGGGCCGTCGTGGATCCCGCCGCCATCGGTCTCTACGTGACCGCACTCATCGAGGCGATCCCGCTCGATCCTCAGCAGCCCGACGATCTTCCCGAGCGCGTCGCGGAGTTCCCCGAGGTCGAGGACTGCTACAGCGTTGCCGGCAAGGCGAACTATGTCTTGAAGATCAGAACCCGGACCACCTCGGACCTGGAGGATCTCATCCGCCGACTCCGGGAGAAGGGCGGGGTTGCCACGGAGACCACCGTTGTGCTCTCGACCCCGTTCGAGGGGCGGCCGCTCTCAACCGGCTGAGGCGCCGGAGACTCCACTTCGGGCGACCATGCACCTGACGGTATCCTGGGCAGCCATGAGGCTCTACAACTCGCTCACTCGCCGGGTCGAAGAGGTCGTGCCCGCGGAGCCCGGCCACGTGAAGATGTACTCCTGCGGCCCGACCGTGTATCGCTATGCCCACCTCGGGAACCTTCGGACATTCATGCTCGGTGACCTGGTGCGACGGGTGTTGGAGCTCGAAGGGCTCCGGGTAACCCAGATCATGAACATCACCGATGTCGGGCACATGACCGACGAGTCGAGCCCTGAAGCGGTCGACAAGATGCTCCTCGCTATGGAGGACGAGGGCCTCTCGCCGCTGGAGATCGCGCAGAAGTACACGACCGCCGTATTCGAGGACGCCGCCGCGCTCGGGATCCGCCCGGCCGATGGCTACCCGAAGGCCACCGAGCACGTTCCGGAGATGGTCGAGATGACGTCGACCCTCATCGAGAACGGCCACGCGTACCTCGCAGATTCCGGAAGTGTCTACTACGACGTCACCTCGTTCCCCGGCTACGGCAAGCTCTCCGGCAACACCCTGGACAACCTCCGCGAAGGCCATCGCGACCTGGAAACGGATCCGCAGAAGCGGCACGCTGCCGACTTCGCGCTCTGGAAGCACGCGGGCAGTGGTCGCGTGATGAAGTGGCCGTCGCCGTGGGGAGAGGGATTCCCCGGATGGCACATCGAATGCTCGGCGATGTCGATGAAGTACCTCGGCGACCGTGTCGACATCCACACCGGGGCGACCGACCTCCGGTTCCCCCACCACGAGGATGAGATCGCACAATCCGAAGGCGTTGCCGGGCATCAGGTGGTGTCGATCTGGCTCCACGGCGGACACCTCCGGCAATCGGGCCGGAAGATCTCCAAGTCCACGGGGAACGTGGTGAGGGTGCAGGAACTCCGCGAGCACGGGTTCGACCCGCTGTCCTTCCGGTGGCTCACGTTCCAAACGCAGTACCGCTCAGAGATGGACTTCTCCTGGGACGCCATGGAGGACGCGGACAAGCGCGTGAAGCAGCTCCGCCGCCGGATGGCCGCGTGGGGTCCCGCCGCGGAGGAACTCGGTCCGGCGGCCCGAGCGTTCGATCTGCGCTTCCGGGCGGCCCTGGCGAATGACCTGCATCTGCCAGGCGCGGTGGTGGTCGTGAACGACCTCGACCGTGACACGACGGTTTCACCCAACGAGAAATACGCGCTCCTCGCCGCCTGGGACGTCGTCCTCGGCCTCGACCTTGAGCGCGAGGCCCGGAGCGATTGGGCGCCTACCGCAGAGATGGCTGCGTTGATGACGGCACGGGACACCGCCAGGGAGGCGAAGGATTTCGCGACGAGCGATCGGATCCGCGACGAGCTGTCGACGTTGGGCCTGGAAGTCATGGACACTGCCGAGGGAACGACCGTTCGTCCGCGGGACTGAGCGGCTCAGAGTCCGAACGGCACCCCGAGGCGGCGCGCGGCTTGCACCGCAGCAGTGGTCAGATACGTGGTTCCCTCCAACCCGGGCAGGCGTGCGATGGTTCCGTCCATCTCTTTGAGCGCCACGAGCCCGTCGGGATCGTTGAAGAGATGGTTCACGATGAAGTCCGTTTCCTCCTGCGGACGAACGCCCGTCCCCACGGGGGCCCAGAGATGGTCCATCGCCCACCGGGTGAGTTTCCGGCCGCGTTCGCGTTCCAGCCTGAACTTCGCCTGCGCGCGGTAGAAGGCGAAATGTCGGCGCTCCTGCTTGATGATGGCCCGGAGGATGTCGATGAGTGGGGGGTTGTCCGTCCTCGCGATCATCCGGTGGTAGGCAGTGAGCGTCGTCAGCTCGTTCACCGCTCCCCAGGTCATGTGGATCGCCGTGAAGTCCCTATCCGCGGCCGCCGAACCGAGCAGCGTGCCGAGATGGCTCAGGTACCCCTTGGCGCCCAGCCGGCGGCGGATCCCGTGATTGCGAACGCGCCTGGATGGATACGGGGAGTCGTAGCCGACGATCTGGCCGTCCGGGCCGATCCCGATCCCCGCCTCACCCAACAGGCGGCTGAACGCTTCGCCGTGCCACAACTCCTCGAAGTTCCAACAGGTCATGAACGCGGTGATGTCGGGGTCGAAAGCTGCGTGTGTGGCCAACGCGTCCCGAAGGAAGATCACGGTGTGGGATTCGATATCCATCATGTATCGCAGCACCCGGACCTCTTGGGGGGTGAGCGGCGGTTCCTGCACCCGCTCCCACCGGACGCCATCGAGGTCCAGCCGCCCTGACGTGCGGATGTACCGATCGAGGTCGAAATCGATGATGGGCGACATATGTGCTGAAGATTCGCACCCCTGGGTGGCGTGGATCACCCCCAGAAGCCTAGTCCACCGTCCGGAGTTCGCGCGTCGATCGATTGAGGCGATCGGCCCCCTCCTCGGTGATGACCACGATGTCCTCGATCCGGACCCCGAACTGGCCCTCGAGATAGATCCCGGGCTCCACGGAGAACGTCATGCCCGGTTCGAGCAGCGTGGGGTTCCCGGCGATGATGTACGGGGGTTCGTGGACCTCGAGTCCGATCCCGTGGCCGGTCCGGTGGAAGAACCGCTCCCCGAAGCCGGCGCGATCGATGACGGTCCTGGCGGCCCGGTCGACATCGTGAGCGGCGACCCCGGGACCTGCCGCATCACACGCGGCCTCTTGCGCCTCCTGGACGATCCCGTACACGTGCTCGAAGTCCTTCGGGGGCTCACCGACCACGACCGTCCTGGTCGTGTCCGAGTAGTACCCGCCAAGCACGCCGCCGAAGTCCATGACCACGACGTCACGCGGGAGGATAGTTCGCCCCGACGGCTCGTGATGGGGGGAGGCCGAGTTCGGCCCGCTGCCGACGATCGTGAAATCGGCACGCGTGTGGCCGTTGCGGACCAACAGCTCGGCGAGATCTGCCGCAACTTCTTCCTCGCGCCGCCCCAGGAACCTCCTGCTGCAGATCGCACGGAAGGCCTCATCGGCGCCCCGCGCGGCCCGGCGAAGGGCGGCCAGCTCGTCGGGATCCTTCCGGGCGCGCAGCGCCCCGAGCACGGGGGCCGCAGAGATGAAGCGGGCGTCCGGCACGGCGCGCTGCAGGGCCAAGACGTGCACACCCCAGATCCGGTCCCCTATGCCGACGGACCCGTCCGGCGGGAGCAGACCCGCGGCGACGGCGTACGGGTCGTGGGCGTCGGTCCATCCGATGATCTCGACCGCGTCGCCGATCGCGTCCTCGGCGAGCCTTCGCTCGAGTTCGGGCACGAGCAGCACGGCGGGCCGGTCGGGTCGGACGATCAGCAACGATGGCCGCTCGAGCGCCATCGGGTCATAGCCGGTGAGGTAGACGAGGTCCGGTGAAGGGGCGACGATGATCGCGGCCAAGCTCGCTGCGTTTGCGGAGCCGGCAACACGCCGCAGGCGCTCGGGTTTAGGAGTCATAGCTTCATCAGTATCCGTTGCGGTACTACTTGGAAGGTGACGGGAGTCGTTCCGATCGGGATCTGGTCCACCACGACCGGCCAACGCTTCGGGGCATCCACGGCAACACGGATCTTCGCGCGGAACTCTTGGATATGGGGGTCGGGGATATGGCCACCGTGCTGATAGACGCGCGGCAGCATCGTATACGCGTCCGAGCGCGGGCCCTTGAACACTAGGGCGTCCAGCACGCCGTCTCCAGGGAACGACCGCGGCGAGATCCTCACGCCCCCTCCGGTGTACTGGGCGTTCGCGACCACGACGTTGAACGCGTTGCCCTCGAACGCCTTCCGATCGGATTCCACCTTCACGGGACTCGGACGGGAGCGGAGCCAGCCCGCCCAGAAGCCGAGGAACCCCCGTCCGTTCCCGAGCCAGCCGGGGAGGCGATCCGCGGCTCGGGCGGCTCTGCCTCCCAAGCCCACTTCAGCGAGGTTGTGACCATAGGTGGTCCCGCGCTCGCCCTGCGCGTCCGTGTAGGTGATCTTCATGACGTCGAACGGATAGGTGGTCTCCCCACCTAGTC
The DNA here is from genome assembly GCA_034667445.1 of Actinomycetota bacterium. Classification (GTDB taxonomy): domain Bacteria; phylum Actinomycetota; class UBA4738; order UBA4738; family HRBIN12; genus JANXVR01. The sequence continues at coordinate 8,227 of JAXDJY010000249.1, forward strand.
GGTCCATCGTCATCTCGAGATCATCAGGGAGGCCCATCGTTCGCATGATGTCGCACCGGGCACCGGCCGCGAGGACGCCGAGGACGGGATCCTCGATG
>JAXDJY010000250.1:0-4194 GCA_034667445.1 Actinomycetota bacterium
GCGTCGCCGGTCTGCGTGCTAGAGATCACGCAGGATGGACATCGCAGGCTTGTGCGTCGCCCGCAGCATCCCGATCCCCGCAACGATCACCGCGAGTGCCGTTGCGGCGCCGAGCGCCACGAGATACCCGTACGGGGCCGACAGATGGTCCGGCGGTGGGTCGAAGACGCCGGTGAGGATCTTGACGATCACCTGCGCGATGCCCCAGCCGACGAGGCCACCAAGGACGGATCCTCCGATGGCCACGAATCCGGCTTCGCTCCACACGAACGCGGCGAGCTGCCGTGGTTTCGCGCCGAGTGCGCTTGCGATCGCGAACATCCGCCGGCGCTCCGCCAGCCCGAGGGCGAGCACCAGACCCGACGCGCCGGCCGCGAGCAGCAACGCGAACACCAGCTCGAGCCTGGTGAGGCCCGCGAGGTCGATCGCGGTGAGGCCCGAGAGCGTGATCTTCTGCTGCGTGACGATGTCTTGGACGTTCGCCCCCGATGCCGGCCCCAGGAGCTGCCGCACGCTCGCGGCGACGGCCGGTGGCGATCCGTTCGTCTTGATGAGGAGGGTCTGCGCGGCCGCGTTTCCGGTCTGTGCGGAAACGTAGGAGGAGTTCGTGATGAGGAACGAGTCGTGCGGAGCCGTTGGGAACTCCCTGGCGATCCCCACATAGACGAACGGCACGGTGTGGTACTGATGGTCGGCGAACTGGAGGCGGAGCTGCAGCGTGTCCCCCGGCTTCAGCTGGAACCCGATCACCGTTTCGTCGCTCACCAGCACCCCGTTCGGGGTCGAGGCGAGGGTCGCCAGCACATCGTTCGCAGTCCCGCTCCCGAAGAAGGCATCCGACATGTTCGTGACGGCGCCGATGGTTGACGGGTTCACGCCGTAGAGATCCTGGAGATCGTTCCCCACGTAGGCGAAGCGGTGCAGCATCGGCTGGGCGGCCGCCACCCCGGGGAGCTTCGTGACCGCCGAGGCAAGCGTCGGCGGCAGACCGGTCGCGGCCGCCGTGGTCACCGCGACATCGGCGCCGTTCGTGAGCTGCGCATCGACGCGCGCTTGGGCTGCATACGTGGTGTCGAACACGGCCACGCTCACCGCGAAGGAGGCGGCCAGCGCCATCAGCGTGAGACCGCGGGCGAGGGGCGTGCGCCTGCGCGACATGCCGGCGCCGACGACGCCCGAAAGGCCGTGCGCCATCGGCCGCACCACGCGAGAGAGCATGACGCGCCCGCGCTTGAGAACCGTGCCGCCGAGACGTCGGATCAGGAGCGCTGCGCCCACCCAGAACAGGAGCGGCGCCATCAACGTGAAGTAGCTGACCGAGATCGTGGGCACACCTTCGGGCGCGAGCACGACCTGATACCCGCTCTTCACGGCCTGCCCGTAGATGAGGCCGCCCGCACCGAGGCAGAGGACATCGACATAGGTCCGCATCCACAGGGGACGTTTCGGTGTTCCGACCACAGCGCGCGCGTCGGCCACGCTCAACGCCCTCGCGTCGCTCCACGCAGGCATGACAACGGTGGCGAACGAGAGCGCGACACCGCACATCGCGGCCAGGATGGCCACGGCGATGGCCTGCACCGACGTCGCACCGAAGCTCGACGTGCCGAACGCGATCTGCCCCATCAACGCAGCTCCTGCGAGACCTAGCGCGACGCCAACCGCCCCGGTCAGAGCCGCCTCCCAGGCGGCCAACCGGACGATCTGCCGAGGTGTTGCCCCGCGGACACGAAGCAGCGCCTGCTCGCGCCGGCGCCGTTCACCGCCGCTCGATGCGATAACGCTCGTGAGGAGTCCGGCGATGATCACGCCCGGAAGACCCAGGAACAGGAAGAGCAGCTCGGCGTAGATCGCGTCTCCGCGCGTGGCGTCGAGTTGGGCGCCCAGGTTGTTCCCGACCAGCCCGCCCCCCGAGAGCGTTGCCTCGGCGTTCTTCGCTCGCGCCACCACGTCCGCGAACGCAGCGCCCGGGTCCGGTGGCAGCGCGTTGGAGAGTTGCGCGAAGACCTGGGTGGATGTCGTCCCCGGCTGCGCGTTGGCGAACACGTGCTGCCACGTCGCCGCGGGCAGGAGCATCACGTTGTCGGGCGGCGCCTGCGGTGCGGCGCCGGCGGCCACGCCGATGGATTGGAAGAGGGAGTCGGAGTAGGGGAGGTCAACGATGCCCGCTACGGTCTCGGTGACCGAGCCCCCTCCGGGGAGCCCGACCGAGACCGTGGACCCCACCGAGGCGCCGAGGTTCGCGGCCGTCTGCTGGAACAGCAGCACACCGTCTGCGGCACCGACCAGCGGCCGGATCTCGGAGGGGAACGTGGTCGTGAACCCCGCCGGCAAGCCGAGGACCTTGCCCGGACCGGTGGTCTGCGTCGTGCCGGAGACCGTCGCCTTGAAGCCCGTCGTATCGGCGAACGCGACCGCGGTGGCGGCGGTCACCCCCGGCTGGGAGGCGACCGTTTTCACGGCCGTGGTGGGGTCGGCCTGGCCGGTGACCAGGACCTGCCAGTCCGCAGGCACGGCGGCGTAGGCCTGGGCGGTCATCCTCCCCCGGGCCGCGGTGAAGAAGGTGCCGAGCGAACCGAGGAGCAGGACGACGAGCGCGACGCCCGCCGCCTGTCCCGCCAACCGTCCGCTTCGGCGCCGGAGCAGACCTCGGATCCACGTCAGGCCCATGCCGGCGCCTCCGTGATCAGACGGCCGTCCGACACCGACCACGTCGTCTCGCAGAAGGCGGCCACGGCCGGATCGTGGGTGGCGATCACGACGGCACAGCCGATCCGATCTGCCTCGAGTATGAGGTCGTCCATCATCCGGGCGCCGGTGGCATGGTCCTGCTGACCGGTCGGTTCGTCGGCCAGAAGGAGTTGAGGGCCACCGGAAAGCGCGCGCGCAAGCCCGGCGCGCTGTTGCTGGCCGCCGCTGATCTCCTCTGGGAGCTTGTCGGCGACCTCAACGAGTTCGAAGACGGCCAGCAGGCGCGCGGCGGCGTCGGTCGCGTCGCCTTCCGTCCCGCCCGCCAGGAGCAAGGGGAGCGCGACATTCTCGATCACGCTGAGCGGCGGGAGGAGGCTCGGGCCTTGGAAGGCCATGGAGATGGGACCGGGCCGAAGCGAGCCGATAGGTCCGATCGAGGGCCAGGAGATCTCCCCGGACGACGGTACATCGAGGCCGCCGATAAGGTGCAGGAGCGTGGTCTTGCCGCTTCCCGAGGGGCCCATCAGTGCCACGCGGTCGCCGCGCCGGACGGTGAACGTCGCATCGGCGAGCGCCGTGACCGTGGCCGTTCCCGCGGCGTACGTCCGGGCGAGCGATACCGCGTGGACCAGGATCTCATCCATGGTCGATCCTTCCGTCTGCGAGGTGGATGCTGCGGTCGGCCGCGGTGGCCGCGCGGTCGCTGTGCGTCACGAGCACCACAGCCTTGCCCGCGTCGGCGCGTGCCCGGAGAAGTTCGAGAAGTATCGATTCGTTGTCGTGATCCACCTCGCCCGTCGGCTCGTCGGCAAGGAGCAGCGCCGGGTCGTTCGCGAGTGCGACGGCCAGGCCCGCGCGCGCTGCCTCGCCGCCCGACAAGGTTGCCGGCCTCGCGTCGGCCCGCTCCGCGAGACCGACGCCGGAGAGGAGGGTCTCCATGGACATGGCGTCGGTCCCGCGGGCGAGCGCCCGGGCGGCGCCGATGTTCTGCGCCACGCTGAGGTGGTCCAGGAGGTTGCCCGACTGGAGCAGCACACCGATCGTCCGAGCGCGGAGCGCGGCGCGCTGCGGCTCCTTCCGGCGTGTCAGGCGCTGGCCGGCTACCCGGACGAACCCTCCGTCGGGTTCGTCCAAGCCGGCCAGGCAGGCGAGGAGGGTGGATTTCCCGCTCCCGCTCGGGCCGACGACGGCGACCATCTCGCCGGGCATCACGTCGAGGGACACCCCTCGGAGTGCGAATGTCTCATCATCGCCGGAGTGAAAGAACCGGTACAGCTCGTGGGCTTCCATGATCGGCTCGTGGCGTGGCGCCACGGTCGTCGTCATCGCCACTGGAGGCTCTCCGTCACGATCCGCCACGGATCGACGTTGTCGGCGCCGACGGGGGAGAGCAGCGTGAGCACCTTCTCCTGACCGTTGTGGAACAGTTCGTAGCGGAGGACCGTCTCTCGGTACTGTTTGCCGGTCACGGGGCTCGGCGCGCTGTTGTCCTCATACGTGATG
>JAXDJY010000251.1:0-3052 GCA_034667445.1 Actinomycetota bacterium
CGTTCGGCCCGGTCGGCGCCACGCCACAACCGTTGGCGAGCGTGGCCCGGCGAACATCGGTCGTGAGCCACGACCAAACCGCGGCCCACAGGACGGCGATCCCACCTAGCAGCCAGGCGGTTTCGCGCGGCCCGATGGATTCGGCGAGGAACCCGGTGAGTACGCTGGAGGTCCCGAACGTCAGCGTGACCAGCATCCCGTCGAACGCGAAGATGCGCCCGCGGATGTGATCGGGCACGATCCGCTGTAAGCCGTAGGAGGACAACGTCCACTGTGCCCCGCCGCCGACATGGGCGAGGGCGATCGCGGGCATGGCGAGCAGCAAGGTCGGCACCAGGCCGACGAGCGCATATCCAAGGCCGAACACAGGGAGGGCGACACCGATCGCCTGGAACAAGCGCCGGTCCTCGGGTCCCAGCGCCGAGCGTCCGACGAAGGGACCGATCAGTGCCCCGATCCCGCGGAAGGCCATGAGCATGCCCACGGCGATGTCCCCGCCGTGGAACGGGCCTTTCGCCAACAGCGGGATCAGCACCAGCACCCCTCCGGCCAGTCCCCACCCGAACTTCACCGCGATCAATGCGAGGACCCGGTGATCGCGACGCGCGTAGGTCACCGTCTCGCGGGAGGCTTCGAGGATGCCGGCGTGCTCCCGGGTCTCCGAGCCGGGCTCGGCGAACGATCGATGCACGCCCACCACCAACATCGCGGATGCGAAGAACGACACGGCGTCCACCACGATCGCGGTGTTCGTCCCGAAGATCCCGGAAACCAGGCCGCCGAGCCCCGCGCCCACGGCGAGCATCGTTCCCCAAGTGGACCCGGACAACGCGTTGGCTGTGCCGAGATCCTCGGGTTCGACCAGGTTCGGCAGCGCGGCCGCGCTGGCCGGCTCGAAGACCGCGCTGAAGAGCGCGATGCCGGCCAGCAGCACGTAGGCGACCCATACCGTCCCGCTGCCTCGAACGAACAGGAACCCGACGCAGAGCACGGCCCGCACCACGTCCGTACCGATCATGAGGCGCCGCCGGTCCAAGCGGTCCACGAGCACGCCCGCCAGCGGAGAACCAACGAAGAACGCCAGGTCCTGCACACCGATGACAAGCGCTACCGCGATCGCCGAACCGGTGAACCGCAGGACCAGCGAGAAGAGCGCGACCGTGAGGAACCAATCGCCACCAAGGCTGATGAGAGAGGCGACGTAGACCCGCCGGAAGTCACGGTTGCGTCGGACGAGCGCTAGGCTCGCCCGGAATCCGCCTTGGGGCGTGTCGGGGGACTTGGGCACTTTCATCGTCGGTTTGTCAGACTACCTGGGCACACCCAATCATCTGGAGGTAGCGGTGCTCGAGCGATTCACCTGGTTCAAGCAGTCAGCGTTCCGATGGACGGATGGGGACCGGGTCATCTACATCGATCCGTGGGGAACGGAGGAGGATGCGCCCACTGCCGACCTCATCCTCATCACGCATGCCCATCACGACCATTTCCAGCCCGAAGAGATCGCGAGGTTGCAGCGGGCAGGCACGACGGTGGTGGCGCCCCGGGACGTCGCGGTCGAGCTCGGTGGTGAGGTCACGCCGGTCGCTCCGGGCCAGACCCACGAGGTCGGCGGGTTCCACGTCGAGACCGTCCCGGCCTACAACACTCGAGAGGAAGCACTTCACCTGCATCCGAAAGCGAATAAGTGGGTCGGCTACATCATCGACCTTGGCGAGTACACCTACTACCACGCGGGCGACACCGACCACGCGCCGGAATTGGATGCGGTGAAGACCGACGTCGCCTTCCTGCCCATCGGTGGCCATTTCACGATGAACTTCGAGGAGGCCGCCGGGCTCGCGAAGGCGATCAAGCCGAAGCTCGCCGTCCCGATCCATTTCGGATTTGCGGTCGGCTCGCCGAAGGACGGGATGCGGTTCCGAAACGCGGCGGCTCCGATCCCAGTGGAGATCATGAGCCCGGAGCGACCGTTCGAGATGGAGGAGTCATGACGCTCGGCTACGACAAGAGTCTGTTCATCCTGGCGTTCGATCACCGCGGATCGTTCCAGAAGACGTTCTTCGGTGTCCAGGGCGAACCCACGGCCGAGGAGACCGCGCGCATCATCGACGCGAAACGGCTCATCTTCGAAGGGGCGCTCAAGGCATTCGAACAAGGCGTGAGCGGTGCCGGCGTCCTGGTCGATGAGCAGTTCGGCTCGGACGTCGTCCGAGACGCGAAGACGAAAGGCATCACCGTCTGTATGCCGGTCGAACGCTCGGGTCAGAACGAGTTCGACTTCGAATACGGCGAGGATGGGTTCGCCGCCCATATCACCGGCATGAACCCCGACTTCTCCAAGGTCCTGGTCCGCTACAACCCGGACGGCGACGGTGCGATGAACGCCCGTCAGACGCTCCGGCTGAAGACCCTCGGTGACTGGCTCCACGCGAACGGCCGCAAGTTCCTCTTCGAACTCCTGGTGCCGGCCGAGCCGCACCAGTTGGAGACGGTTGGCGGCGACGCCGCCCGCTACGACACGGAGCTGCGGCCTGCGCTGATGCGCACCGCCATCGCCGAACTCCAGCAGGCGGGCGTCGAGCCCGACGTCTGGAAGATCGAGGGGCTCGATCAACGCGCGGACTGCGAAGCGATCTCGGATCAATGCAGGATCGGTGGGCGGGACGGCGTGGTCTGCGTGGTACTGGGGCGGGGGGCCGACGACGCGGCCGTGGACCTTTGGCTTCGGACCGGCTCGGGTGTTCCGGGCTACGTGGGGTTCGCGATCGGCCGGTCGATCTGGTGGGAACCGTTGAAAGGGTTCGTTGCCGGGAGCACCGCCCGGGACGCTGCCGCCGTCGCGATCGCCGCGAACTATCAGCGGTTCGTGAAGGTCTATTCGGGAGCGTGAGGCCGGCTCAGGCCTGCAGGAGTCCGCGCTTGCCCCGGACGCGGCGATCGAGCAATCCGAACACGAGGTAGTCCACCGCAACCCCGATCAGGGCGATCACGGCGACCGTAGCGATCAACGCCGGCACGTCGTTGCGGGCCTGCTCAAGCAGGTTCCCGA
>JAXDJY010000252.1:0-6775 GCA_034667445.1 Actinomycetota bacterium
ATGTGAGGCGTCGGCCGGCACGGGCCTCCGCGCTCCGACGGCCCTGAAGCCAAGCCTTGAATACCATCGCCGCCGCCGCCAAGCTCAGCGTGATCCCAAGAAAGACCTTCGTCGTGTTCTGCACGGCCTCGCTGTCGCCGCTCGCGTGCAGGAGCAGCACGCCGATGAACGCCGTCGGGATCGACCCCACGCACAGCCACCGCACCAGCTCCCATCGAACGGTCCGCCGGCGCACATGAACGCCGCCACCGACAGGCTTCATCACCATCGCAGCGATGAGGTCTGACGAGACCGCCGCCGTGGGGATGATCCCGAAGAAGATCACGAGGATGGGGGTCATCAAGGCCCCGCCGCCCATGCCGGTTAATCCCACCGTGAATCCGACGAGCACGGACGCGAGCGCGATCGCCCAATCGATATGCAACCAGTTCTCCCGAATCGCTGTGCCGCTGCAAACCCTTGCGGGTGTGGATGGATGATGCCACATCGGGAGACTGGTTCTCCGTGATCCAACTACTTCTTGAACGTGGGTGTCTGTCCCGTAGGCATCAGCTCGACGAACGTGGTCCCAGGAGCGAGCGGGATCCGCTTGCCGCTTTTCGTTTTGAACTGCATCACCGCGTGGGGGCTCGTGCGCGACCAAACACCCGCGATCACGCGACCGTCCCGCAGGATCCATGCCCTGCCCGAGCCGGTCAACGTCACCTCTGGTGATGGGTTCCCGAGGATATCCACCATACTCGACTTGGTCACGCGGACCGCTTGCACGATGACGTTCGTCACTTGCACGGGACCGCCGGTCTCCAGCATCATCGGGTTGCCGTTGAGTTGGCGCACCCACGTCGCGGTTGCGTGGTCCCATCTCCAGTTCCCACTCACTCTCGTGCTGAACGGGACGACAACGGAGGACACCGGCTTGCTGGGGTTGCTCACCTCGGTGGCATAGGTGAAGACCGGCTTCGGCGCGCCTTGTTGGGAGACTGCGTTCCCGGCGAGCCGGTAGAGCTTGGAGACGCTGACGAAGAGGTTGTGTGGCGTGACTCGTGGCGCGGGAGCTCGCGAGAACGCGGCCGCTGCGGAGCTGTCGTCGAACGTCAGGATCCCGGCCTTCTTCAGTTCGTTCACCACCGTGAGCTGGGCCCCTGAGTCGCCCAGGATCGGATGCTTGTTGAACTGCAGCAAGATCTTCGGGTCGGTCGTTCGGGCGCTGCGAACCGGACCGACCCTCTGGGCGTCCTTGCACTGATATACCGCCATGAACCGGGTGAGCCCTCCCTCGACCAACTCCTCGTAGATGATGTCGGCCTTCTGGAGCCCGACGAGTGGGTAGGCATCGACCGTGTTCTCGACCTTCACCGCAGCGACGGGGCGCTCGGGAACTGGTTTCCCTCCTCCGGGCGGCAAGCCGGTGAGTGGACACGTCGCTTTCAGCGGTGAAGACGTCGCAACGGATGACCTGCGTCCGCTTCTCGCGCTGGCGGAGGGAGGGACACGGTAGGTGACGGCCCAGACGGCCACCCCGCCGACGAGGAGGAGAACCGCCACCGCGACGGTCGAAAGGACACGTCGGCTACCGCGCGCCAGCGACAACAGGGAACCCTCCAGACCCCGGGGAAGCGATCGACGACGGCAGCGAGTACACGTGCACGCCGCCGACCGCGATGGCACCGGCACCCGTGGCTCGGCCGACGACCGGGTCCCATCGCAACGCGAGATCGTCCGCGACGACCACCGTCCCGACATCGTGCTCTCGGATGTAGCCCCGAAGGATCCGGTAGTCGAGTGCCGTGGCATCGGCGGAATCGATGGCCCCGAAGCCAGGGTCCTCCCGGAACACCGCGGGCGCCGGGCCCATGTGTCCTTGCGCCAGGCGGAACCAGAACTGGGACTCGACCTGGGCGAGCATCTCGCCGCCCTTGTCCCCGTGGATGTAGAGGATCGTCTGGTCCTTTGGGATGTAGCGGCGGTAATCGCCATCGGTGAAGAACGCGGGGACCTGCAACGACGTGTGGATGTCGGCCGACGCGATGTTCGGCAGCAGCATGATGGCGCCCAGGCCCACCACGCCGGCGCGGAGCCACGGTCGCTTCGCCCGATCGATCCAGCAGGCGGCGATCAGCGCGATCCCCAGCCACAGGAACGAGGTGAACCGCGACGGCAGGGCATCCCGAAGGATCGGGAGGTGCGCGAAGGGCGTCCAGGGCAAGGGTACGGACGTCTGTCCGTTCGCATGCAGATAGGTCCCCAGAGAGAAGACGAGCGCGATCAGCGTGAACAGGAAGATGGATCTCGTGATCCGGTCGCGGAATAGCGTCCACGCCGCAAGGACGAGCATCATGATGAGCGGCAGCGGGATGTAGGCGCCCTGTTCGGGGGGACCCAGCGCGGGGCCTACGTAGTGACGGAACGTCTCGCTGCCGATGAGGGTCGAGCGGCGGGGAAACAGGAAGCTCTGCAGATCGACCGAACTGCTTCCCGCGATGACCTGCCGGAACGGAGCTGCCGGCGCACCCTTCCATACGAACATCAGAAGCGGGAACAGGATCAGCGCGGCCAAGGCGTAGGCGAGAGCGATCCACCCCGCGGTCGACGCCACGCATCTGCGTTTGCCCTTTGCGAAGACCAGCGCGCCGATCATCGCCAGCCCACCGAAGAATGCGAGTGTCGCGAAGAGTTCGGTCGAGATCGAGAACTGCAGCACCAACACGAGCCCCAACCCAGCGACGAACCGAGCGACCGGGAGCGATCCATCGACCCGACGGATCACCAGGTAGACCGCGAGCGGGATCGGGAAGATGAGGAACAGGTTCACGTGGCCGCTGAGCTGTTGGGTCATGTAACTCGAGAACCCGAAGAGACATCCGCCCAGCAGCGCGGGCCAGAACTTCGCGGTGATCCGACGGCAGACCAGGTAGGCGGCCCACGCCGCCAGCGCCGGGGCCAACATCGTCACCAGATTCATGCTCACGACCGGACCGAATGCACGCGTGATCGGCCACATGATGATCGCCGGACCCGGGATGCTCGTCGACCACGCGAGGTTCAGGCCCGTCGGCGCGAACACGGCGTGGGTAAGGACTGGACTCTGGCCGTTGGCGAGCGCATGGGGCCACCAGGCGAAGGACCACAGGAAGATCGTGGAGTCCCCGGCACCTTTCCCCGCGAACGTGCTCGCGTAGTGCCTCAGCACGGGGAGTCCATATAAGAGGAATGCCGCCAGCAGATAGAGGCCGAAGGCGATGACCCCCTGTCGCGCTCCCGGATGCCCCTTCGACTGCGGACTCGCGTCTCCGGGTGGCGGCGCTTGGGGGGCAGGCTCAGCGACGATCGCTGGGAACGCGCCTTCCCAGAAGGGGCCCAACACGACTCCGTCGCGAGTCAGAACACTCATCGAGAGCAAGACCGGCGAACGCCGCTGAGGGTTCCGTACCGGCTTGACTTAGCCCACGATCGGGGACCGCGCGTACTCGAAATGGTTGCCGTCGGGGACGATGAAGTTCCCGCCCCAGCTGAACCCCCACCGTTGCATCACCTGGACGAGTCGTTGGTCTTGGTGAGGCGGCGTGCCGTACACGTTGGTCCCTGCGTTGAGGTCGATGGCGACGCCCCACGCGTGGTGGCTGATCATCGCCGACGGATCGCGGTTGATGAACCGCGGCGCGAAGCACCCGTCGTAGGACCGGACCAGCGAGCCGAGGCCGCGGCGTCGGAGTTCGGTCATGGCGCCGCGGAGTTGCGGGATAAGTGCCCTGTTGCAGGTCACCTGCCCCAGCAGGGGCACGGGAGCGGTGACCAGGTGGGTGTGCTCCCACGACGGTTGGATCTGCAGGTAGCCGGGGTTCCCGGGAACAGGCCGAGCGGCGAACTCTCCGAAGAGCGACTTGAGCAACACCGGCGGCATGACGGCGTCGCCGGCACGAAGGTACGGCGTGTCACCCGGCGCGCGAACTTGCACCCGGCGGTCGATGCCCAGGCTCGTCGGGAGGAGCGCACGCAGCCTCTTCGTCAGCGCTCCCGGGGACGATCCGGCACCGGGACTGACCTGAAGAAGAAGGTATCGGTCCCTGTGGATGCCGATCGCCGCACCGGTCTGCCGAGACACCATGAGCTCGGAGGCGCCGACCACTTGATCGGGAAGGACCGCCGCGATCCGGACGCGCACGCCGCCTGAGAACTCGAGCGTCGACCCCGGACCGAGACCGCGGAGCTTTGCGGACGTGGTGCCGAGGACGCCCTCACCGAGGGCGAGACTCGCCGCGATGGAGCGATCCTCCGGTGGCAGGAACGGGACGAAGGTGGTCGGATCGACGCCGATCGCGTCGATCGGGATCGCGAACGGTGCCGGCGGCGCGTCGACAACGGCTCCGTAACTCGACCACGACCGACGGAGCCACACGTTGTCCTCGGCGACGGTGGTCTCGCCGACGATGCCCTCGAGGCCGGTCGCTTGGAGAGCGAACCCGTCCGGGAGGCCGCTCGGCACCCACGCGAGGAACGTCGCGGGAGCGCGGGATGATGCCCGGTGCGTTCCGGAGGACTTGCTCAGCTGCGCGCCGCTGCTCTGCACCGCCAGCGTCAGGAGCGAGCCGACGAGGACCCCGGCGAGCATCACGGCGACCGTGCGGATACGCCCTCTCACGGAGACACACCTATGGTCGAGACGGCCAGTCCTCGCACGGGGATCGACGCTGCGACAGACAGGAGTTGTGCCACCGGGAGATCTGTCTGTACGAAGAGGTCGGTCGCGGCGGTGTGCATCGACAGGACGTTGCCCCGGCCACCTGTCGCGGTCTCGACATAGGCGATGCCTCCTCCGGGCAGGGTGATCTGTCGAGCGCGCGCATCGAGAGGACCGAGGAGACCGGAGCCAGTCGGCGCCGATCGTTGACCGATCACCAGGTAGGACAGACCTCGGGTGAACGTGAGTAGCGAGGTTGGTACGCCCGGCCCCGCCGACGGCGGCGCAACCGCAGAGGTCAACCGTAACCCCTGGATCTGCGTCGGGACTATCGGCGTATACCCCACCTCGTTCGCGATCCGGCTCACGGAGCCGAACTGCGGCGAATCCCCGCCCGGGATCGCGAAGCGGCTGGCAGACGGCGGTCGGCTATCGAAGGAGGTGGTCTGCATATCGAGGATCGGTTGCGACGCAGGCTCGACCGGCAAGCCAAACCGCAGCTCCCAAGCGCGCCGATCGGCGGAAGTCGACGGGTAGACGGTCACACGTTGCGGGAACCAATCCGTGCGATCCAAAGTGAGGACGACGCGATCCTGGTCGAAGAAGGGCCGCCAGGTTCCCCCGAGTTGGAGGAAGGGAAGCAGCGGCGCCGCCCGAGCGAAACTCAGTTCCACCGTCGTCGTCGGCCGGCCCGACTCCTCGCCCGTCCCCAGCACGCGGAGCCCGCGCGCGGACGAGAGCGTCGCGAGCGGTAGAACGAGGTCGGTGGCGAGCGGGGCACCGACATCGAACCGCGTTTGCCGCGTGACCGCTGTCCGCGTCGGCGGGCAGGTGTCCGGCGGCAACTCGCTCGGGCAGCCGGAGGGCCCAGACGTGAACGTCGACGTTCCGTTGGCGATGTAGGTGAGGTCGGTGGGCGTCCACGCCTTCGACGGATACGCCGTCCGGTCATGCACGTCGATCCGGAATCGTCCCGGAGAGAGGAATGCGACGTCCATCCGCAGGTTTCGCTCGGGGATCGCCGCCGAGAGCCCTCGTTCGTCGATCGAGAAGTGCGCCTGATAACTGGAGATGGTCGATGCCGCTGCCTGCACGCCGCGCACCACCGCCGCGGCCGCGCTCGGTCCGGACGATGCCGATCGCCACGGCCCCCCGACCGCAAGGCTGCCGGCGACCAGCCCTGCGGCGAGGGCCACCGCGATCGGCAGGCGGCGGGGGGCGAGCCTCCGAACCGATCCCCCGTGCCGCAGCAGACGGGGCGCTCGCTTGCCGCGCTCCTTCTCGATGGCGGCCATGATCGGTTCGGTGAGATCCGGGATCGGTTCGGCGGGCCGGATGCGCACCGCCGTCCGGACACGCGCCGAGCGGTCACGGAAGCTCTGGCACGCCGCGCACGTCGCGAGGTGTGCCTCGACCTCTGTCGCGGTCCCGTGCGACAGATGCCCGCCGTCCATCCGCTCCGAGAGTGCTCGCTGGATCTGCTCACAGGTGTTCATCCGAGCCCCTCATCTTCGTCCGACAGCGCGACGCAGAGTGCTTGCCGCGCCCGGAACATGCGACTCTTCACTGTGCCCAGGCGGACCCCGAGCACGTCCCCAGCCTCCTGATAGGAAAGGCCCAACACCTCGGTGAGCAGGAACGTCTCGCGCTGCTCCAGGGGAACACTTGCCAGTGCCGAGGCCAGGGCAGCCCGCGCTATCGGATCCGCGAGACCGCGAGCCAAGGGCTCCGGGCCGTCGTCCAGTGCCGCGTCGCTCGGGCGTCGGCGCAAGGCATCCATCGAGCAGTTGCGCGCGATCCGCATCAGCCACGACGAGAACTTCGTGCTGCCCCGGAAGCCATGGATGAACCGGAACGCCCGAAGGAACGTTTCCTGTGTCACGTCCTCGGCCATCCCGTGGTCCCTGGTCAGATACAACGCGAACCGGTACACGTCGGCCTGGCAGTCGCGAACCAGTTCCTCGAACGCAACGAGGTCTCCCCGCTTCGCGCGAGAAAGAACGCGAGGATCGGGGTCCTGCATCCGGTTCCCTCCATCTCTCTCGACCACAAGCCTAGGCGCCCCTACCGCCGTGCGCGCACGCACGCGAGGCCGCC
>JAXDJY010000253.1:0-4148 GCA_034667445.1 Actinomycetota bacterium
CGCTCCGGCGCCGTCTCCCACGCCGTCCCTCGCAGGTTCCGTCACGTATGTGAGCGACATGACGATCACTCCCGTGACGAACGGGTGGGGACCGATGGAAACGGACATGAGCAACGGTGAGAAGAAGGCCGGCGACGGCCACACGCTGACGATCGGCGGCACCACGTTCGATAAGGGCCTCGGCTCACACGCACCGGCGATCATCAAAGTCAGCCTGGGGGGAGGCTGCACCGCATTCGAGGCGGATGTCGGCGTGGACGATGAGGTCGGCGATGCTGGTTCGGTGCAGTTCCAGGTGTGGGGCGACGGGAAGAAGCTCTACGACAGCGGTGTCGTCCGGGGGACGCAGGGTTCAACGGGTGCCTACGCCGACGTCACCGGCGTGCAGACGATGAAGCTCATCGTTCTCGATGGCGGCGACGGGGTCGACAACGACCATGCCGATTGGGGGAACGCCCGAGTGGCCTGCGCGTGAGCGCTCAGTGCGCCGTTCGCGCCCCGAGGAACGAACGGTCCCCGATCCACAGACCCGGGGGAGCGGCCAGCAGTACGGCGATCGCCTCCAGCCGTGGTGCGTACGTCGCGCGCTTCGCGGCGAACAGCTCGAACGCCTCCTCGACGGGCCGGACCTCGAACCCGTCCTCCTCCATATCGCGAAGCACGGTCTCGAACTCCTCGCGCGCGATCACCGTTTCGCGCTCGGTGAGCCTGAAGTAATAGAAGAGGTCCTCAACGGCGTGGACCCCGGTTCCGTACAGGAGCTTCGCACGGCCGTCGGGTTTCTCGTCGACCGAGGTCATCATGAGGGTCGCCGCGTCGAGCACGGAACCGAGGGACGTCACCCAAGAGGTCTGGTCGTGCGGCGACCGGAAGAACGCGAGCAAGGGATATGACATATGGGTTTCCAGGACGTCGGCCACCCATCGTTCCCACTCGGCGAACAGCTCCGGTAACAACGCGTGCATGTCGGCGGAGCCCATCCGATGCAGCAATTCCGGGCCAGACGGGGGAGAACCCGCACGCGCGTCGAGCATCAGCACCCCGACCTCGCGGCGGTTGAACGCCTGATACAGGACCGGCAGATACGCGATCACGACGGCGAAGAGACCGAGACCGGTGGCCCCTTCGATGACCTCGACCGCCCGCGTCCATCCTGTCGCGGAGCCGTTGCCGAACCCGAGCGTGAAGAGCGAGGTGCCGCTCGCATACAGCGCGTCACCGAACGAACCGCCCAGGTTGCCCATCCCGTGCACGAATCCTGGGCTCCAGAAGATCAGGGCGTATCCCACCGCAGCTAGGAACACCCAGCCGATCAGCTCCGCGAAGAAGAAGAAGGGTGCCGCGCCGGCCAAGACCCGTTCCCGCGCCTCGACGGTCTTGACGCGCAGGCCGATCCATCGCCACGGCTTCCACATCGGGCGGAAGAGGATCCGTCCCAGGCGGAAGCGCCCTCGTGTCGCCCGCGGCATGACGAGCGTTCGGAAGACGTCGAAGAGTGCCCAGACGAGGACCACGAGGCCCGCCGGGAGCGCGATCCACCGCATCGGTGCAGCCTACCTGCCCGGCACGTGAAGCCGGCGACCTGCGGTCGGCTGGGTTAGGCGGCGTTGCCCGCGCTCTGGGGCGCGATATCAGCGACCCGGTCCGAGGAGCGATCCCTCGCCGGCAGGGTGCTCTGGCCCTGCATCGCTCGCATGCCCCAGGTCGCCGCGCCCACCGCCGCGAATCCGCCGAGCGCCACCCCCGCGCGGGCGCCCACGAGATCGCACACGTACCCGAGGAACGGCCCTCCCACTGGCGTGCTCCCGATCAGCACGATGGCCTGCAACGCCAGCACGCGCCCCCGCATCCGGGGGTCCGAGCGGAGCTGCATCATCGCGGTCGACGCCGTCATGAACCACACGCTCGCGAACCCCACCAAGAGGGCAAGCGGGAAGGCGAACGACAGCGCGGGGGCGGCGGCGAACAACAGCATCGCGACCCCGAAGACGAACGCCGACGCCGCGATCGTCGTGACCTCCACCCGGCGGCGCTGAGCCGCGGCCAAGGCACCGAACAGCGAGCCGACGCTCAGCACCGAGTACAGCACCGTGTAACTCCCGTCGTTCCCCCCGAGTGTCCGTTCGACGAATAAGGGGAGCACGACCGCGAAATTGAACGTGAGCGTTCCGATGACGGCCATCATCACGAGCGGGATCCACAGGTCGGGTGTGTCGCGGACGTAGCGGAGGCCCTCGCGGACCTGGCCGCGCGATCGGTCGGCAGCACGGGGCTGGCGGAGTTCGCCCGGGCGCATCATGAACAGACTCGCCAGCACGGCCAGGTACGAGGCTCCGTCGATCGTGAAGCACCAGCCGAACCCAACCGTGATGGACAGGAGGCCGGCGAGTGCTGGCCCGAGGACCCGCGAACTGGTCATGAGCGCGGCGTTCAGGCTCACGGCGTTCCGCACCTGCGTCTCGGGGACCATCTCTGAGACGAACGCCCGGCGGGTCGGATTATCGAACGCGAGCATCAATCCGCCCATCAACGCGACCGCGTAGAAGCCCCACAGCGGGGAACCGTGCCAGAACGCGAGCCCGGCGAGTGAGAACGACTGCAGCATCTCCAAGGTTTGGGTCTTGATAAGGAGCGAGCGCTTGTTGGAGCGGTCGGCCACGAGTCCCGCCCATGCGCCCAGGACCAGCACGGGCCCGAACTGCGCGGCGGTGAGCAGGCCGATGGCGATGCCGCTGCCGGTGCGGTGGAGCACGAGCAGCACCAACGCGATCGCGGTGAGCCAGTTCCCGACCTGCGAGATCAACTGGCCCGTGAAGAACAGCCTGAAGTTGCGGATCCGCAGGGAGGTGAACGTTGCGCGAGCGGCCGAGAGGATGCGGCGTTTCATCGGTCGACCTCGGGATCCTCGGCCATGCGTTCGAGGAGGTCGGCCGCCCTCGAGAGCCGCTTCAGGTCCGCTGGGTCGAGCTGTTGGAGGCGCACGGTGAGCCACGCGGTTCGCTGGGTGCGCCTGGCGTCGACCCGTCGCCGTCCGGTAGTGGTCACGGCCACGCGAACGACGCGCCGATCGTCGAGGTCGGGGCGTCGTTCGATCAGGTCCTGACGGGTGAGTTTCTCCACGACGGCCGTGATGCTCGGGTTCGTCATCCGTTCGCTGCGCGCCAGCTCACCGAGGGTGAGAGGTCCTTCCCGAGCGATCGTGAACAACGACGAGGCCAAGGTGGGGGTGAGATCGTCGGTGTCGTACTGGCGGAGCGTGCGGGTGAGCCGCATCATGGAACGCCGGAGGCGCCGTGCGACGTCCTCCGCGTCTGCCCGTGCAGCCGGCTTGGCGGGTGCCGCCGGCCCATCTTTCCGCTGTCCCGTCATAAGGGACATAGCATAGCAGATAGTTAGGTTAGTGAACTAACGGTGTAGACCTTCAGGCGGCAGGCACCTTCTTCTGCGGATCGACGAACGGGATCCCAACCGTCGTGCCCTGGCGCTCGCCGGTGTCGGTCGCGATCTGGAGAGGCGTCCCGGGCGCGGCCAACTCGATCGGCACCCAGACGTACCCGATGTTCTTCTCAAGGCGCGGTGACCAACACGCGTCCGTAACGTGGCCGACCACCTGGCCACTGTGGGCCGCCGGCCAATGTTGCGTGGGTTGATCCACGGGGAGTCCGGCGAGTTCGATCCCGACGAGTTTGCGGGATACGCCCTCCCTGCGGATCCGCTCCAGCGCCGCCTTACCGATGTAGTCGGCCTCCTGCTCCTCGACCAGCCGCTCGAGCCCGGTGACCTCGAAGGGGTTGTTGCCCAGCCCGATGTCGGAACCCCAGTCGAAGATGCCGGCTTCCATCCGCCGGATGTCCGAGGACGGCGTGACGCGGATCCCGTAGGGCTTACCGGCGTCCAGGATCCGTTCCCAGAGGTCGTCACCGCGGCTCGGGTCTCGAAGGTAGATCTCGTATCCCACCACCGCCGTCCAGCCCGTTCGGCTGATGACCACCGGGATGCCGTCCAGGTCTGCCTCGTCGCACCAGTAGTACTTCATGTCCAAGATCCAGTCCCCGAACAGATCGCGCATGGTGTCCTTCGCCTTCGGACCCTGCACCTGCACGGGATAGACCTCCGGGTGCGTCACCTTCACGTCGAGCCCGGAATTG
>JAXDJY010000254.1:0-8615 GCA_034667445.1 Actinomycetota bacterium
CCATGCGGATGGCGGCCCGCCGGGAGGCCGCGCTCACCTTCCGGAGATCGGAGCCACCGACCTCGACCACACCCTCGACGGGGTCCGCGAGCCGCGCCAGCACCTTCGCGAACGTCGTTTTCCCGCCGCCGGTCTCCCCGACGATCGCAACGTGGCTGCCGGCCGGCACCACGACGGAGATGTCCCGCAGGACCGGGCCGCCCTCGCGGTAGGCGTAGGAGAGGTTGTGGGTCTGGACCGAGAGGGCGCCGCGTGGCAGCGTGACGCCGTCCTCGGGTTCGACGATCTCCACGGGAAGGTCCAACACCGTGAGGATCTTTCGCCAGCCGGCGATCGCCGTCTGCGTTTCCGCGTAGATCTCCGGCAGGTCGGTGAAGACGTGCAGGAAGATGTCGGACAGGAAGATGAACGCGCTGACGCGACCGAGCGTGAGGCCCCAGCTCGGTCCGTAGCCGGCCCCGAGCGCGACGATCACGCTCAACGCGACCGCGTAGAACAGGGTGGACATCGGGAACAGCGTTGCCGTTCGCCAGTGGGCGACGATCTGCGCGTCGTACCGCTCGCGGATCGCGACCTTCACCCGGCGGTCTGTCTCCTCGTCCAAGCCGTAGGCGCGGACCACCGCGGCGCCCATCACCGACTCGCTTACCTCGCTCAGCATGTCGCCGACCCGGTTGCGGACGGCGTCGTAGGCCTGCGTGAGACGGGACTGCATCGAACCGACGATGGCGAGCAGCGGGCCGACCAGGATGGCGACGGCCACCGTCAGCTGCCAGGAGTATCGGAGCATCAGGCCGAGCGCCCCGATCAACATGAACGCGGAGATGATCCATGCGATCCCCGCGTACTCCGTGAACTCGCTCAGCGTTTCGACGTCGGCGGTCACCCGCGCGACGAACACCCCACGCTTCTCCTCGGACTGTTCGGCGATCGAGAGCCCGTGGATATGCGCGAACGTCTTGACCCGGAGGTTCATGAGCGCCGACTCGGATGAGCGGACCAGCCTGCGGGCTGCGCCCCGCCCGGCCACGTAGGACAGGACGACCAGGGCGAGCGCCACGGCGCAGATCCGCAGCACGTAGGCCGCGTGGAACGAGCCGTGGACGAACCCGTTGTCGAAGATATTCTGGATGAGGACGGGGGTGACCAGCGCGGACACGGTCACGCCGAGTGAAACGACAACCGTCAGCCACAATCCCGACCGCAGTTCCGGGGAACCGCGGAGGCCGAGCTTCAGCACGTTCCAAGCGCTCTTCAGGTGCTCGGGAACGGCGAGCTCCTCGGCTGCGTCGCGGGATGCGACGTCGGTGGGGGGCGCGGCGCTCACGTCCGGCCTTTCTCGTAAGCCCGGATCATCGCGGCGTAGCCCGGCACCGTGGCGAGGAGCCCTTCATGCGAACCGTCCGCGACCACGCGGCCGTGTTCCAGGTAGAGCACGCGGTCGGCGAGCCGGATGGTCGACAGACGATAGGCGACGACCACCAAAGTCGTGGCCAGCTCGCGCCGCAACGCGCCGAGGATCTCGGCCTCGATCGTCGGGTCGACGGCGCTCGTCGCGTCATCGAGGATCATCAGGCGCGGCTCGCGGATCAACGCCCGCGCCAGCGCTACGCGCTGGCGCTGCCCTCCGCTGAGGGTGTGGCCACGCTCGCCCACGACGGTGTCGTAGCCGTGCGGGAGGTTCCGGATGAAGCGGTCGGCCTGGGCGAGCTTCGCCGCCCGCTCCACCGCTTCATCGCTCGCGCCCGTTTCCAGGGCGATGTTGTTCCTGATGCTCGTCGCGAACAGGAAGCTCTCCTGGAACACGATCGCGGTGGCGTCGTGGAGCGATTCGGGGTCGGCGGTGCGCAGGTCCACGCCCCCGATGCGGACCGTGCCGCTCGCCGGGTCGTCCAGCCGGACCAGGAGCTGGGCGAGCGATGACTTGCCCACCCCCGTCGGGCCCACCAGCGCCACGGCTTGGTTCGCAGGGATGTCGACCGTGACCCCACGAAGGATCTCTTGGTCACCGAAGCCGTACGTGACGCCCTCGACCTCGATGCCGAGCGGTCCCGAGGGCAGGTCCACCGGATGTGCCGGCGGTTCGACCTTCACCGGCTCCTCGAAGACGCGTTGCAGACGCGCGTAGCTGACCACCGAGCGTGGGAGCTCGGAGAGGATCCATCCCACGAACCGCATCGGCCACGCGAGCAGACCGAACAGCGTCACGAACGCGATGAGATCACCCTTCGTGATCGCGCCGGTGGACACTCGCCATGCGCCGACGGCCAGCAGGAACACCGTGCCCAGGGCGGGGAGTGCCTCCAACGCCGGCTCGAACCCGGCACGGACGAACCCCGCAGTCACCCGCTCTTTCCGAAGCGACTCGGCCTTGTCGTGCAGCCGCGCGGTCTCCTGGTCCTCGCGGCCCAGGGTCTTCACGATAAGCGCGCCATCGATCGACTCGTGCGCGACCGCGCTGACCTCGCCGATCCGCTCCTGTGCCCGCGCTGCCGGCCCCTCCATCCGTTTGGCGAAGTTCCGGTTCATGAACGCGAGCGACGGGAAGAGGAGGAAGCCGATCAGGGCGAGGAACGGGTCGGTCAGCAGGAGTGCGATCATCGCGAAGAGCACCAGGAAGATGACCCCGATCGCGAACGGAACCGGGTAGAGCACGTCGACGGCGGCCTCGACGTCTGCCTCCATGTGGGCGAGCAGTTCGCCCGTGGGCTGCTCGCGGTGGAAATGCAGTGAGAGCTCGCGATACTGGTCGGAGATCTGTGTGCGCAGCGTGGCGCTGACGGCCGACCCGCTCACGCCGCTGTAGTAGCGGCGGATCATGATCCCGAGCGCACGGAGGGATCCGGCGATCATGATCGCGAGCACGCCCCACCAGATCGTGCTTGGGTGCACGCCGCCGCCGAACGCCGGCGACAGGATGTGGTTGGTGACCCACCCCAGGACGTCGGTCAGGGCGATCGAGGCCACCGCGAACAAGAACGCTCCCGCCACGGACGCCAGGAATGGCCGAGGGTGCGCCCGGATATAGGCGACGATCAGCCGCGTTCCGCGAAGGAACAGGCCTCGATCCTCTTCTACGTTCGCGCTGACGTGGGCGCTCGTGCGCACTGATGCCCCCTTCCCGACCAGTCATCCTACGGCGGCGCTCTGTCAGGACGCCCGGGCGGTGGGCATGGAATGATGCGCTATGACCGATCACCGACCCTGGTTCACGACGTGGCGCGAAGGTGTGCCGAAAACCCTGGAGCCCTACCCCGATGTGTCGCTCTTCTCTCTGCTCGCCGATGCAGCGGCCGGTTTCCCCGACAGCCCGGCGCTCGCCTTCTTCGGCAAGCACGTGAGCTATCGCCGACTCCTCGTCGAGGTCGAGCGGTTCTCCGCTGTCCTCGCCGGGCTCGGGGTGACGAAGGGCGACCGAGTAGGACTCCTGCTCCCGAACTGCCCGCAGTACGTGATCGCTTACTACGCAGCCGTTCGGCTGGGTGCGGTCGCCGTCGGGAACAACCCCCTGTACACGGCTCGTGAGCTCACCCACCAGGTCAAGGACTCAACCCCCCGCGTGATGGTGATCCTGGATCAGCTCTACCCACAGTGGTCGGCGGTTGCGGCCGAGTGTCAGGTTTCCGAGGTCATCGTCACGAAACTCACCGACTACATGAAGTTCCCGCTGAATGTGCTGGCTCCCATCAAGTTCAAGAAGGACGCGAAGCACGAGGGGAAACCGTGGCCGCCCATCCCCCCCGGCGTCCCCGTCCGGTGGTGGAGGGCGTCGATGAAGTCCGCGGGTACGGTCCCGCCGCCGGCGGTCGTCGACGCGAAGACCGATCCCGCGGTGTTCGTCTACACCGGTGGGACGACCGGCCTCAGCAAGGGCGCCATGCTGAGCCATCGCAACATCGTCTCCAACGTGCTCCAGGTCGCGCCCTGCATCACCGGCTTCGAACGGGGGAACGATGGCGTGATGTGCATCCTCCCGTTCTTCCATTCGTTCGGGATGGTGGCGATGAACTTCGGCATCAGCCAAGCGGGCAAGCTCGTGATGATCCCCCGTTTCGAGCTCGGGATGGCGTTGAAAGCCATGTCGAAGGAGCGGCCGTCGTTCTTCCCCGGTGTGCCGCGACTGTTCGTCGCGCTCAACGAAGCGCCAGACGTCGCGAAGTACGACCTGAAGTCGATCAAAGCCTCGATCTCCGGTGCTGCGCCACTGACGGCCGCCGTGTCAAAGAAGTTCAGCGAGGTCACGGGTGGGGCGATGCTGGTGGAAGGCTACGGCCTGACGGAGTGCTCACCGGTGACGCACGTGAACCCGTTCACCGCTCCGCACCACGGCACGATCGGCATCCCATTGCC
The DNA here is from genome assembly GCA_034667445.1 of Actinomycetota bacterium. GTDB lineage: Bacteria > Actinomycetota > UBA4738 > UBA4738 > HRBIN12 > JANXVR01. The sequence goes on from JAXDJY010000254.1 coordinate 4,351, forward strand.
CGACACCGATTGCAAGATCGTGCACCTGGACGATCCCGATCGCGAGATGCCGGTCGGCGAACGCGGCGAGCTGTGCGTCAAGGGGCCGCAGATCATGCTCGGCTATTGGGGGAAACCCGAGGCGACGGCCGAGATGATCCGCAATGGGTGGCTGCACACGGGCGATATCGCCGTGATGGACGCCGAGGGGTTCTTCCAGATCGTGGACCGCATGAAGGACATGATCCTGGTCTCGGGGTTCAACGTGTATCCCACGGAGGTCGAGGAGGTTCTCTCGGCCCATCCGAAGATCGCGAAGGTCTGCGTCGTCGGCCTCCCCGACGAGACAACCGGCGAGCGCGTGAAGGCCTACGTCGTCCCGAAGCCGGGTGAGACCCTCACAGCCGAGGAGCTCCGCGCCTGGAGTAAGGATCCCCAACAGGGCCTCGCGGGCTACCGTGTTCCGAAGGAATGGGAGTTCCGTGACTCGCTCCCCGAAACGCTGATCGGCAAGGTGCTCCGGCGTGTCCTCCAAGAGGAAGAGCGCCAGAAGAGCGTCACCCCGTGAGCGAGCCGTTCCTTGATCTCGGCGACGGGGTGGAGCTCCGGGCGTGGTCGTTGGACGACGCGCCGGAGATCTTCGCCGTCGTAGACGCGAACAGGGACCATCTTCGGGCGTGGCTCCCGTGGGTGGATCGCACGGCAGGCCCTCTGCAGCTCGCGGAGTTCATCGAGCGCTCCCGCAAACGTGACGACGCCCGCGAGGGTAACGGCATCTATGTGAACGGGATCCTTGTCGGGTCGGCGGGACTGTCGTGGGCGACGGAGGAGATGGAAGGGGAGATCGGCTACTGGGTGGCCACGGATGCGCAGGGGCGGGGGTTGGTGACCCGCGCCGCCCGTGCACTCACCACCTACGGGTTCGAGGAGGTGGGCCTCCATCGCATGGTCATCAAGGCGGGCACCGGGAACACCCGGAGCCGGGCGGTGGCCGAGCGCCTCGGCTTCGTGCAGGAGGGCATCCTGCGAGAGGGCGGCACGACCGGGTTGGGGCGCGTGGATCTCGTCATCTACGGCCTCATCGTCCACGAGTGGACGCCCTAGGTCGCTTCGATCGCTGGTCGGCCGCCGTATCGGCGCCGGTGAAGAACCGCTGCGACCGCGCCCGCGGGGAGCGGTAGCCAGTAGGAGACCAGCCGATAGGCGAGCACCGCGATCGATGCCACGGACGCCGCCACACCGGCCAAGGTTAAGAGCCCGACCAACCCGGCTTCGACGAAGCCCAAGCCGCCGGGCGTGATCGGGATCATGCCGAGCACCATCGAGGCCGAATACGCGAGCAACACGAGTGTCGGACGCGGGTGGACGCCGACCGCCGTGAGCACCGCCAGCAGTGCCAGGTAGTCGAACAGCCAGTTGCCGAGCGATGCCACCAGGGCGAGCCACCATCGCTTCCCGAGAACGGTAAGCAACGCGTCGCGCTGGGCGATCAGCCGGTCGGAAAGATCGCTCCGAACCGCGGGATGGTTCTGCTGGTGCCCCGGCCGCAGGCGATGCTTGAGCCATTGCACGCACCGCCCCACGAGACGAAGCGCTGCATCGGATGTCACCAGCACGGCTCCCGCCGAGAAGGCAAGAACGAACACGCCGAGCCCCAGCCACGCCGCCTGTGCCAGGCCCCGCGGCACCTGTAATCCGGCGAGCACGGCGGGAAGGGACAGTAGCGGCAGTGCGAGCAGCGTGCCCGTCGAGATGAGTCCGCCGGCAGTGAGCCCTGCCCCCACCTGCGCGGGATCGACGCCGGACTGCACCAACATCCGGTACTGCACGGCGCTGCCGGCCGCGACACCGCCGGGCACCACGCGGCTCACCGCATTCCCCGTGAGTTGCGCGGTGGCTACGCCGAACCACCCTTGCGTTCGAAGGGCGAGACGTTGGAGCGCCCAGGCACTGAGGAAGCTCGCCCCTTCCAGGATGACGAGCACCACGAACCACACCGGGTTGATCTTCAACAGCTTCGGGAACGCCGAGAACACCGCGAGCAGCCCCGGTCCCAGGATGTAGAGCGTGATCAACGTGACGAAGAAGAAAAGGAGCCGGGTGATGATCGCGCGCCGCAAGCTTCGTGGCCGTGGTCTCGGCATCCGAGTCGCTCGCGGCGGCTCGGTCGTTGTCTGGTCGCCGGGCTCCATCCGGCCAGCGTAGCGGTAGTCCCGCGAATCAGTGGGAAACAGCGGTGTGAAGCGGTCCCACCCACGCAAGGTCGTGCGCGAGCGCAGCGACGTCGCCGACCACTAAGGTCGCCGGTGGGCCGATGGTCGCGGCAGCGGCGAGCGCGGGCAGATCCGCGAGGGTCCCGACCACGCTTCGCTGCTCCGGGGTCGCCGCCCATTGGACGATCGCCGCGGCCTGGCCCGGCGCCCGTCCGGCCGCGATCAGCGTTGCGCACGTCTCAGCGAGTTTCCCGGCGGCCATCAGGACCACCAACGTGTCCGTGGCGGTGGCGACCGATCCGAGGTCCACCGTGTCGGCGCCGTGCGCACCGCCGGCGGTAGAGCCCGTCACCACGGCGAACGAGCGCGCCAACCCTCGATGGGTCACGGGGATCCCCGCGTAGGCCGCAGCGGCGATCGCCGAGGACACCCCCGGAACCACCACGAACGGCACCCCCGCATGAACGCAGGCCAGTGCCTCTTCGCCGCCCCGCCCGAACACGAACGGGTCACCGCCTTTGAGCCGAACGACCAGGCGTCCCCGGAGGGCGTGGGCCACCAGCAGTTCGTCGATCTCGGACTGGGGCACGGCGCCCGCGCCCGGCTCCTTGCCGACGTAGACGCGCTCCGCGCCGGCCGGTGCGAGGTCCAGGAGTTCGGGAGCGACCAGCCGGTCGTAGACCACGACATCGGCCTCGCCCAGCAGACGGGCACCCTTCACGGTGATGAGCTCGGGGTCCCCGGGGCCGGCGCCGACCAACGCGACGGTGCCGGTCATACCGTCACGTCCTGGAGGAGCCGTTCCCGCAGGCGGCGGCGGAGTTCCGGGCCCTCGCCCGCACGCACCAGGTTGGCGGCCTCATCGAGGTCGAGCGCCGCCGACCACCGCTCCGCTCGAACCGAGAGATCGGGGAGCAGCGGCGTCGTTTCCTCCCGCAGATCGCGCAGGATCGCCAGCACCTCGGCCCACTCCTCGCCGAACTCGGCCTGGAGGCGAAGGCGCAGCTTCTTGGTGAGGGCCGGCGAGGCGGCGCCGGAGGAGATCGCGAGGACCAGCTCGCCGCGGCGGACCACGGAGGGCATCGCCCAATCGCAGTTCGGGATGTCGTCGACGACGTTGACGAGCACACCGCGCGCCCTGGCCTCGCGCGCCAGACGATCGCGCTCGTCTTGCGTCGGCGCCCACGCGATGCAGAGGGTGACGTCGTCGAGGTCCGCCGGCTCCCACGCGCGACGAAGGACGCGGACGGCGTACCGGCCCTCGAGCTCGTCGAGCGTATCCGCCGGTTCCGTGGCGATCACCACGACCTCGGTCGCACCGCCCGCAAGGAGCGCGTCCACCTTGCCCTCCCGCAGCGGGAGGGATCCGATGAGCACGCACCGATGGCCCGCCAGGTCGAGTGAGATCGGGAATGCGAACGGCATCAGTTCGCCTCCTCTTCGGCCTTCTCGCTGTCCGACTTCGAACCAAGGAGCTGGACGCTGCAGTGGATCCCGCACTCCTTGTCCGTGTTCTCCTCCCACCACCAGCGGCCGGCGCGCTCGGACTCGCCCGGGTCGACGGGCCGCGTGCACGGCGCGCACCCGATCGACGAATATCCCTGGTCGAACAGCTCGTGGTAGGGGACCTCGTTCTTCCGGACGTAGTCCCACACCTCGTCGGCGGTCCAGTCGGCGAGCGGGTTCAGCTTCACGATGCCGCCGTGGTCGGTATCGAGCTCGACCTTGGCCACGTTCTTCCGGCTCGACCACTGCTCGCGGCGAAGCCCGGCGACCCACGCATCGAGCGTCGCGAGCTTCCGCTTCAGCGGTTCGACCTTGCGGATCTCGCAGCACGCGATGCGCAGGTCGACGCTTCGGTACATGAGGTTCGGCCCCTCGGTGGACACGAGCTTGGAGACGGCTGCCGTGTCGGGATACTCGAACTCAACCGCGATGCCGTACTTCTCCCGGATCTCCTCGAAGAGCGCGTAGGTCTCCACCGGCAGCCGTCCGGTGTCGAGTGTGAAGACGCGGACGGCGGGATTGATCCGCCAGGCCATGTCGATGAGCGCCATGCCGTCCACCCCGCCG
>JAXDJY010000255.1:0-3403 GCA_034667445.1 Actinomycetota bacterium
CCTAACGCCGCCCACGAACGTCCATCCGTGCCCCGCGCTCGCAGACGTCCGGGCACTTGGCGCTCTTAGGCTTGCGGACATGACACCTTCGCGTTGGCGGGACGCGGACGTCGCTGCCCCTGAACGCGTGACTGCGGTGGAGGTCTTCTTCGATGTCGTCTTCGTCTTCACGCTGACTCAGCTCACCCGGATGCTGGGAGCGGACCTGTCGCTGGCCGGCGCGGCGCGCGCCCTCCTGATTTTCGGGATCTTGTGGTTCATGTTCGACGGCTATGTGTGGCTGCCCAACCACGTGTCACCACGACAAGCCGCGCAGAAGTTGCTTCTGTTCGTGGCGATGGCGGGATTCCTGATCGCGGCGGTCGGGGTGCCTCGCGCCTTCACAGACACCGGTGTGGCCTTCGGGGTCGGCTACGTCACGGTCGCCTGCGTGCACCTGCTGCTGTTCACCCAAGCCGACGTTGGCAGCGCACTGCGGTGGTTGGCGCCGTACAACTTGGGATCGGCTCTGCTCGTGCTCGTCGGCGGGTACGCCGGTGGTGCCGCCCAGTATGTGCTCTGGGTGGGGGCGTTCGTGTTGCAGGCGGTCATCCCGTTCCTGGTCCCGCGCCTCTCGTGGGTCGGGGCCGCCTCTTCTTTCCACATCGCAGCGGCGCACTTCGTCGAGCGGCATGGCCTCTTGGTGATCATCGCGCTCGGCGAGTCGGTCGTGGCGATCGGGATGGGCGTCGACGTGTCTCGCCTCACCGCCGGCACCATCGCGGTCGTCGTCCTGGCGCTGGCGCTGCCGGGTTGCATGTGGTGGACGTACTTCACCGACACCCGGACGGCGGAGACCACGCTAGCCGCAGCCGAGGACGGCCGGCGGGTTCGGCTGGCGATCGGAATGGGCTTCGCGCACATCCCGATGCTGCTCGGTATCGTCATCGCTGCCGCCGGGATCCACGCCGCAGTGGCCGACCCAGGAGATTCGGGATCGTGGCAGTCGGCGCTTGCGTTGGCCGGTGGGGTCGCCTTGTTCCTTGCGGGGATCGCCGAGAGCCGACGCTCGCTCCGCGTGGCTCCACACGGCGGTACGTTGATCACGGCGGCCGCCGTGGTCGCAACCGTGCCGATCAGCACCGCGGTCAACGCCGCGCTGCAACTCGCTGCGGTCATCGCTGTGGTGGTGGCGATGCTTCTGGTGGACCGCCCTAGCCATCAGGTGACGCTCGACGAAGCACCAACGTAGGGCAAGTGAAGGCTGCGGCCTCTGGTACGCCGAGAGCGGCCACCGATCGCGTGGCGAGCGACCACTCGTCGATTCAGGTGCAACGATGAGGCTCTGGGACGAGAGTCCAAGAGAACCGAAGGACACTGCAGTGGAGCCGAACGTCATGGGTGACGACGATCCTGGACGTCGGCGGTCCGAAGGCGGGGGTCGGCCTCGGTTCAGCATCGTGATCCCCGCGTTCAATGAGGCCGTGGATATCGGCCGCTGCCTCTCCTCCCTCGCCGCGCAGGACTGCCGGCACAGCTACGAGGTCATCGTGGTGGACAACAACTCCACGGACCAGACCGCCGCGATCGCGCATGACCACGGTGCCAGGGTCGTCTTCGAACCTCACTCCGGTGTCTGTTGGGCCCGCCAGCGGGGCACCGAGGTCGCCAGCGGCGAGATCGTCGTCTCTACCGACGCTGACACGACCTTCGACGTCGGCTGGCTTCGTCGCATCGACGACGCCTTCGAGCGGGAACCGTCCAACGTCGCTGTCACCGGACCATGTCGTTGGGTTGACGGACCATGGTGGGGCGTGATCTATGGGGCAGCGCTGTTCGGGATCGTGCATCTGTTGTATCGACTCACCGGCCGGGTCGTCTACGTCTCGGCGACGAACATCGCCTTCCGGAGGCGCGCGTGGAACGCGTACGACACCAACCTGACTCAGGGCGGAGACGAGCTCGACCTACTACGTCGGCTGCGCGCTCAGGGTCCGGTCACCTTCGACCTCGCCAACCCGACCTTCACCTCCGCACGCCGCCTGCAGCGGGGTCTGGTCTACAACATCTTCGTTACGTGCATCTACTACTACCTGCTCGGCTACGCCGTTAACCGGATCTTCGGCCACACGATCCTCGGGACTGCCCCGGCGATCCGTGACCACGCGCCACGTCCGCGGACGCGGCGCCTGCACACTGCCGCCGTCATGGCCGTCGTTGTCTTCGTGGTGGTGGCGAGCCGGGTCGGGTTCGACCTCGATGTCGCGTGACCACGCGTGCCGGTAGCAGTCTCACCTTCGGCGCACCGCTCGCCGCAGTCGCCACCGCGTACTGGACTGCGATGTCGCCGTACTCCCAGCTCTTGGGCGCCTTTCCCTTTCGAGCCAGTACGCGCGCCGGCGTACCAGCCAAGAGCGTTGCACTCACCTTCGATGACGGGCCCAACGAACCGTTCACCTCGCAGATCGCCGCCTACCTGGACCACCGTGACATCAAGGCGACGTTCTTCCAGGTCGGCCAATGTGTTCAGCGCCATCCCGAGATCAGTCGCGGGCTGCTCGCCTCTGGTCATGTCATCGGGAACCACAGTTACGCCCATCGGTTCGGTCGGTGCTGGACTGAAGCAGACATCGCCGACGAGCTCCGGTTGTCCCAGAGGGTCTTCCACGAGACCATCGGTCGCGAACCTGCCCTGTACCGACCGCCCTGGCTGGTTCGCACCCCGGCCACCTTCCGGGTCCTGGAAGAAGCCGGGCTCCGCGCGGTGTCTGGTGAGTTCTGCCATGCGCTGGAACCCTTCCAACCCTCACCGAAGCGGATCGCCCGCCGCACCTTGGCGAAAGTCAAGCCTGGTCGCATCGTCATCTTCCACGACGGGTACGACGCTAAAGGTGCAGATCGCACCAGCACCGTCGAAGCGGTCAAGATCGTGGTCGACACGCTGATCCGGGATGGCTACTCGTTCTCGACCGTCGACGACCTTCTTGGCATCCCGGCGTACAGAACGGAATCGCGGACCGAATCCCTGCGCCCCTGAGGAGCAACGCGTGGTCGGCGTAGGGTCGCGACGTGGATGCGGGTCCGGTGGGTATTCGGGCGAGCGTGGAGGAAGTCCTCTGGCCTCTGGTCGAGACCTTGTTCGCTTCGCACGAGGTGGCGGGCCTGGCCGTCGCGATGGTGCGCGACGAAGAGGTGGTCTCGCGTGGTTTCGGCGTTCGCGACGTCGGCACCGGTGAGGCGGTCACCACCGAGACGATGTTCCACCTGGCGTCGGTGTCGAAGCCGTTCGTCGCAACCGCGATCGTGTCCCTAGCGACCGCTCGGGACGTCGGCGAGCCGGTGCTCGACCTGGATGCTCCGGTCAGCGCATGGGTGCCCGAGTTCACGCTGGCCGACGGCCGGGCAGGGGAAGTGACGGTCCGGG
>JAXDJY010000256.1:0-3843 GCA_034667445.1 Actinomycetota bacterium
ACCTGTTCGGCGAGCGCCCGGATATCCGGGGCCTGCCCCTGGAAGGGTCCGGTGAGGGTTTCGATCTCGACGGCGAGCGCCTCGAGGCGGGTCTGGAGCGCCGTCCGATCGTGGTCGGACCGTTCCGCCTCTCGGCCGGCGGCGGTAGCACGCTGCAACTCGGCATCAGCCCGCGCGAACGCAGCCGCCGAATCCTTCGACGCGCGGGCTGCAGCCGTCGAGTTCGTCTTGGTGGCTGCGGCTTCCTCCTTGCTGTGGGCCAGGTACTCCTTGAAGTCCTTGCCCATCGGCCGGCCGCACGTCGGGCAGGGTTCGGCGGGATCGGCCTCTTTGGCGCGGGTCAAGCGTTCGGCCGCCTGGCGGGCCGCCTCGGCGAGGTGCTCCGCGGTGGTGGCCGCGCTGCTCGAGCGGGTTCGGGCATCGTCTGCGGCTGCGGATGCGAGTTCGAGCGCCGCGATGGCGCCGTGGAGATCCGACGCTGGGAGCTTCTCGAGTTGACGTGCCAACGCTGCCGACTCGTCCGCCTTCGCGGCATACCGGCGAGCGGCCTCGAGCAGTGCACCCGTACCCGCGAGCGACGCGAGCTCCGCCTCGAGAGCTGAGAGGAGTTCCGCCGCGCCCGCGATCGCTTCGGATCGGAGAGAGAGCTCGTCGCGATGTGCTTGCAGTCCCGCCAGCTCCCGTTCGGATCCGGCGATCCGCACCGTAAGCGTCTCCGCTTGCTGGCGGGCGACATCGGCTGCCTCGAACGCCGACGTCGCGGCCTCGGAAGCGGCGGCCGCGCTCTTCAGATCCGCGCCGGCCGATCTCTCGCTCTTCGCCGCCTCGGTCGCGAGATCCTTCGTCGCCTTGATCACGGCGCTCAGTTCGGTGACGTCCGCCGCAACGCCAGAGAGTTGCTCTGCCTGCTTGCGCGCCTCGATCCCTTCTTTGCGAGCGGCTTTCCTCGCATCATCGACCGGCCGGATGCCGAGCAGCCGCAGGACCATCTCTTTGCGCTTGCCGGCCGTCACATCCGAGAACGCATCGAGCTGCTTCTGCTCGGCGAAGACGCTGGCTCGGAACACTTGCCGGTCCATCCGCAGCAGTCCGGCGATCTCGGCGTCGACGTCGCTCACGCCCGAGGCCAGCTGGAGCGACCCGACGAAGAGCTCCGCGTCGGTCGCGTGGTTCCGGCCTCGGATGGAGCGGCGGACCTCGTACGTGCTGCCGCCGTGCTCGAAGATCATCCTCAGTTCGCAGTCGGTGAGCACGCCGTTCGTGCGGATCTGGTCCTTCTTCGTCCTGGCAGCGTCGATGCCGTACAAGCCAACGGCGATCGACTCCATCAGGGTGGATTTGCCCGAACCGTTGGGCCCGACGACGCCGATGACTCGCGCGGGCAATTCGAGATCCAGCTCCTCGAATTGCCGGTAGTTCCGCAGGCTGAGTTCGACGACCCTCACACCGTTTCCCCTTGCGCGAACTGCAGGTAGGCACCGCCAAGGTCGACCACCCGTTCCCGCTCAAGCCCCGAGAGATCCTGGGTCGCAACGAACGCTGCCCATTCGCTCGCCAGGGATCCGATCTGCGGGGCACCCTGCACCGCATAGGTTTCGGCGCCTACATCGGGTTCGATCTGGACGTGGAGGGCGCCCGGGACCGCCTCTTGGAACTCTTCATTGCGAACCTGGCGGAACGCCGCGGAGTCAACGTGCTCCAGGAAGACCCTGACCACGGCGCCTTCGGCAGACCCCTTCGCCGCTCGCTCCACCGCCTCGACCAGCTCGCCGGGACCCAGCCCAGAGGACTCCACGCTGAGCGTCACCAGCGGCCGCTCCGCCGGGTTCTCGATGTGCTCGACGGTTCCGGCATCGGTGTCGATGATCACGAGTCCCTTCGGACCCGCATCCTTGGGCCGATCGGCGAACGAGAACGCATCGGTGGATCCCGCGTACCAGGTCCGTTTCGAGGCCTTCTGGAACACGTGATAGTGCCCCAGCGCCACGAGATCGAACCGCTTGTCGAACGCGCCTTCCTCGACCTCCAACTCGTTGATGTCCCGGCCCCAGGCGCTCACGGGCAGAGAGGTGAGGGCAACATGGGCGATGAGGAGGTCGGTGGCATCTCCACCGGCCGAACCCGCCGCGATATCGAGTTGGGTGCGGAAGTCCTCGACGCCCAAGGTCTGCGGCACGGCGTGGATCTTCACCGCCGCCAGGTCCACGCTCCGCGCCTCCATCGACCAGGCGAACTCCACGTTGTCGAACACCTCCTCGAGCGCCGCGTACGGCGATCCCGTTCCCCGCACGCGCGGCGTGTCGTGGTTCCCGCTGATGCTCACCCCGCGGAGCCCCGCCGCGCGGAGGTGTTTGAGCCCGACAAGTACCCTGCCGAACGTCCGGTAGGTGGGGCGGGCATGGTCGAAGATATCCCCGAGCCAGAGGAACCCGTCGGGCTCCTGCGCGATGGTCTCGTCCACGGCCCACGCGAAGGACCGCAGGAAATCCTCCTCCCGAAGGTTGCGACCTTGCTCGTCCCGCAGATGTGCCAGGTGCGTTCGACCCAGGTGGGCATCACCGAGCGCGACCAGCCGTGCCACTACTCGGCGAACCCCTTGGCCTTGCCTTCGGGAACCGGCGGCAGGGGCGAGGGTCCCTTCACCGTCTTGAGGTGCTCCTCATAAAGGAACACCTGCGCGGGTAACGCGAACGGCGCCTCGAGGTTCGTGATGATGGCCTCGCCGGGCATGAGCGTCTGGATCTCGGGGCCGAGGTCGGAGATGTCCTGCTTGGACGAGCCCCGCAGGATGTTGCGATCCTTCTCATCCGCCAACCCGAGGATGAAGAACGTGTTGAACTGGCTGAGGAGTTCATCATCGATGAGCTTCGGTTGCTGGCTCACCGCGCAGAGTCCGACCTTGAACTTCCTGCCCTCCCGCGCCACGCGCGGGAAGACGTTCTCATCCCCTCGCTGCACCTTCGAGAGCACCCGTTGGGCTTCTTCCAGCGCGATGAGCGTGGGCGGCAACGCGGCGAACCCGGCCCGGTCGTCCAGGAAGACCTGTCCGTAGCTCTCCAGGACGCGGCGGGTGATGACGGACGCCACCAGGATCTCCTCCATCGATGACAACCCACTGGTGTCCACGAGCACCGAGTAGCCGTTCATGAGCTCGTCGACGATGCGGGCGGACAGTGACGGTTGCGACGGGTCGCGGCTGATACACGGCATGTCCAAGATGCGCTGCGCACGGCGTTGGATGACCTGCAGGGTGCTTGTCGCGACGCCCAGGTCTTCGGCGAACTTCGTCACATCGTCCTCTTCACCGACGCGCGCGATCCACTCGTCGCCGAAGAAGCGGATGAGGCGATAGATCGCATCCTCTTGCGCGTGGCTCCATTGATACGCGGTTTGGAGATCACCCAGGGTGAGTTCGCCGAGGGCCAGACGCAGACCCGTGGCGCCGGCGCCCGCCGCCCGCGTGGCGTAGACCTTCAGCCGATCCGCGGCCCAGGGGTGATCGCGCAACCCTTTCCGCAGACCGCTTCCCCCTTCCAGATACTCCCCATGGGGGTCGAATAACAGGCACGCGTAGCGTCCCGAGGAGGCGAGCACCTGGCCGGCCAGCACCTTCATGAGGTTGGACTTGCCCATCCCGGTGGTCGCGAACACGCCAACGTGACTCACCAGCGTCTCTCCCTTGATCCCGACCTCCAGGTCGATGACGTCTTCACCCGAGCGGAGCTTCCCGATGCGGATGTCCCCCATCCGTTCGGCGAGGAACGTGAAGTCCTCCGGCCCCGGCGCGGTCACCCGCGCGAACTGAGCGGGAAGGGACTTCGGCTTACGGAACGCTCCGTTCGC
>JAXDJY010000257.1:0-2843 GCA_034667445.1 Actinomycetota bacterium
CGGACCAACCGTCCGCGGTCCCGGCGCGTTCGCGAGCCTCTTGGGATAGAAGGGGCCCGAAGCGCTCGGTTGCTCCGGCAACGACCAGAACCGCGTCTTCGACGGTGATAGACCACGAGTAACCACATTCGGCACACCGCTCGGCGTCGCTCACGGAGCCAATGCTCTCGCGAGCGACAGCGTCTCTTCGTCCTCCTCATCGCCGGACTCCACAGCCGCGCGTGCGAACGTCCAGAGTTGCACGCGCTCGGGGTCCAGCTCTAGCAGATCGGCGAACCGGCGGATCGTCGGGATCGGGTCGGAGAGCAATCTCGAACAGTTGAACAAGTGTTGGGTCGCGTCGTACGCGGGGTCGCCGACGAATGGCTTGGGGTCGATGACGAGCCATGGTTCCCGCGCCGCCCGAAGGATGTTCCCGGCGTGCAGGTCGGTCGCGAGTACCACCTCGGTGGGGGCGCTTCTCGGTAGCTCCTCGAAGAGCCGCAGCCCCTCACGGACGAGTCCGGCATCGGGCCATGCTGCGGAGTCGGCGATCGCCTCCTGGCCCCACAGCGCCGTCATCTCACCCAAGGAACGGAAGGGGTGTGGGTCGGATGGGGTTCGCCAGAGTTGCTGTAGCAGTCCTGCGACGATGATGTCCTGCTCCGGCTCCGGCAGTGAGCGGAGACTCGTACCGGGTTCACATCGTTCGAGAAGCATGGCATTGAGATCGTCGTCGGCTTCCAGGAGCTGCACCGTTGGATTGCCGTCCCAGAAACGTAAGCCGTCGATCTCACGCTCGGCCTCCATGTGCGGCATCCCGAGCTTGAGGATGGCGGGTGTTCCGTCTGAGCGTGTTGCCGGTGCCACCCACGCGCTAGTCACGTCCTCACCCTCGAACGGTGCTCCGACCGTGAGAGACCATCTGTTCCGAAGCAGGCCCAGCGCGGCGGGCAGCCGTTCCAGCCAGGCGGACCGTTCGGGCGTGGCATTACAGGTCTCTGTCAGAACGGCGGGGATGACGAAGGACACGTTTCATCCTAGTTCCCGGGCGCGGATGGGCGGAGGATCAGGGGACGGTGTATGCCCAGCTCTCCTGCCACTCGAACGGGGCAACGACGCTCTCCTCGAGGGGCACTCCGTTCACGAGATAGTCCAACGACATATGCGTAGCCGCATGACCGATCGCGACCACCCGTTTGCCCTGCCAGTTCTCGGAAAGGTCGGAGAGGAACTCCTCGACCCGCTCCGCCACCTGGCGGTAGCTCTCCCCACCTGGGAACGGCGTGACCACACGGTTCGGGCGCTCGCGGTCGAGTTGCGCGACGGTCATACCGTTCAGGTCGCCGTAGTTACATTCCCGAAGGCGGGCGTCTCGGATGATCTTGACGCCGAGATCGGCGAACGCGAGCTCGGCCGTCTCCACCGCTCGGGCAAGGTCGGAGGTGAACACGACCGCGGCCCGCAGCGCGCGATGTCGCCCGCGACGCTCAACCGCGAGGCGCTTGCCCTCGGCGGATAGCTGGCCGTGATTCCATCCCGTCGCGATCCCGAGTTCGTTGTCGGTGCTGGTGGAGTGCGTCTCAAAGATGAGGTCGACCATCACTGAATGCTAGCGTTCCGCTGTGGCTTCGATCAGCATGTGAGAGCCGCGGATCTGGAGCCTCCCGTCTCTTTCCAATCGGCCATTGATCTGTTCCAGCGACGCTCTATCGGCCAGCGGGTCGAACCCTGCAACCGCCCAGGGAACGAGACGCAGGTAGTAGACGACGCCGGCGAGGTCTTGGAATGTCATCGGTGTATCAGCCTCCTCGGCCCTCGTGATCCGGAAGCCGGCACGGGCCAACTGTTCCACCGCGAAGGCGAGCGTAAACCCGGAATGGGGGTGAGGCGGTCGCCCAAATAGCTCTGCCCACGAACGGCCGACTTCCCCCGTCTCGCCTCGTTGCTGGGTTATGAATCGACCGCCCGGACGAAGGATCCGAAACGCCTCGGAGGGCCAGTAGGACGAGTTTCGATCGATGATGAGGTCGAACGCTGCGGAAGCGAACGGGAGGGCCGAACCGGTCGAGGATGCGTCTACGCCTTCTTGGTCGATGTTGTCGGGGGCAGACGCGATCCGAATGACAGGGCATCCCAGCGGTGCCAGCCGTTCGTACGCGACACCGGTGTTAGGCGGGTAACCCTCGGTGGCCACGACGTAGGGAGAGAACGGCGCGAGGGTGGAAAGGAACTCTCCACCGCCGGTGTCGATGTCCAGCATCCGGTTTGCGTCCAGAGAAGCCTGTCGGACGAGTTCCCGGAAGTCCCATGGCGGGCTCGTCTCCTGGGCCCGGCCCTCGAGCCACGAGAAATCCCATCCGCGAACGGGCGCCTCGAGCGCCTCCTTGATCGCGTCGCTGGTTCGATCTGGCATGTGACGCGAGGCTACACAACCACTGGATAGGCTCGGGTGGTGAGCGTCAGGAATCCGTTCGTCGGTCGCGACGTTGCCGAGCGCTACGCGCAAGCTCGGCCCGGACTTCACAAGCACGCCGTCGATCTCGTGATGGCTCGCCATCCGCGCGTTGCACGGGCGATCGACGTCGCGTGCGGAACCGGCTTATCGACGACGCCACTGCGCTCGATCGCCCAGCATGTAGTCGGCGCGGACGTCTCTTGGGACATGCTGACGGCGGTCCCCCGGGACCAGCCGGTTTCGTATGTGCAAGCACGGGCCGAGCAGCTCCCCTTCGGCGACGGTTCGTTCGCCCTCGCGACGGTGTGTTCCGCCATCCACTGGTTCGCGCGAGATGCCGTCGCCGAGCTTCATCGGATCCTGTCGGACGCAGGGGTCCTGGTCGTCTACGACGTGTGGTTCCCGG
>JAXDJY010000258.1:0-13045 GCA_034667445.1 Actinomycetota bacterium
GGAGGAGCGCGGACCCCACCGTTCGTTCCGCCCGGCGGTGCGCCGGAGGATCTCCCCCGCCCACCTCCACGCGTAAGTCGACCAGGATCATCGCGGAAGCCGCCGCGTCGACCACTGCGTCTGATCCGTAGGCGACGAGGGACAGCGCAGAAGCCGTCAGACCGACGGCGATCGCCGCACAGCCCGCGAGCACGCTCCACAGGATCGACGCACGGGATGCAGCGACGGCACTGCGCAAGTCTCGGTTGCGCTGGGCGTCGGAAAGGCTCACGGTTCGACCCTACCGCCGAGGGCGTAGCATCGCGGTCTGCGCATCCGAACGCAGAAGGGGCGTGCGATGACGGAGTTGCTCAGCGTCGGTGGCAACCGCGTTGCCGCGGCCGACGGCAAGACTGCCCCTGTGGTCGAACCGGCGACGGGCGTTTCCATGGCCGAGGTCGCCGAGGCCGGTCCCGAGGACGCCCGCCGGGCGGTCGACGTCGCGGCGCAGGCCTTCGAGGAAGGTCCCTGGCGGCGCATGAGCGCGCGCGAACGCGGTCGGATCCTCGCTGCCGCATCGCTCCTCATCCGGCAGCGTCAGGAGGAGTTGGCCCAGCTCGAGGCGCGCAATGGCGGGAAACCGATCTCCTCCGCCCGTGCCGAGATCGACATCGTGGCCAACGTGTTCGAGTACTGGGGCGGGGCGGCGAACAAGATCTTCGGGGAGACGATCCCCATCCAGCCTTCGGGCATCGATCTCACGTTGCGCGAACCCGTGGGCGTCTGCGTGCTCATCACGCCGTGGAACTTCCCGGCGGTGATCGCGAGCTGGAAGATGGCGCCCGCGCTCGCGTGCGGCAACACCGCCATCCTCAAGCCGGCGTCCCAGACACCGTTGACCGCGCTGGCGATCGCCGACGTCTTGACCGAGGCCGGACTGCCTGAAGGAACGCTCTCGGTGCTTCCCGGGCCGGGGTCGACGACTGCCGCCGCGCTGATCGGCGACGCCCGTGTCTCGAAGATCAGTTTCACCGGCTCGACTGCGGTCGGAACCCAGGTCATGCAGACGGCGGCGACGAACATCACCAGGGTCTCGCTGGAACTGGGCGGGAAATCTGCGAACGTCGTGTTCGCCGATGCAGATCTGGACATCTGCATCCCGAAGTCGCTGTGGTCGGTGTTCGACAACGCAGGCCAGGATTGCTGTGCCAGGTCGCGGATGTTGGTGCAGCGCTCGGCATACGACGAGTTCGTCGAACGGCTGGGTCAGGCGACGACGGCCATCCGGGTCGGCCAGCCGTTGGACGAGAACACCGAGATGGGACCGCTGATCAGCGCTGCGCAACGGCTCACGTCGCAGGAGTATCTCGAGATCGGGTTGGCCGAAGGAGCCCGGCACGTCGTCGGCGGGGCGGTTCCCGACGGCCCCGGGTTCTTCATGGAGCCGGCCGTGCTGGCCGACGTCGACAATTCATGGCGCGTGGCGCAGGAAGAGATCTTCGGGCCGGTGGTGTGCGTCATCCCCTTCGACGATGAGGATGAGGGTGTCCGGCTTGCGAACGGATCCCCATACGGGCTGTCGGGATCGATCTGGACCCGCGATCTGGGCCGGGCGATCCGCGTGGCGAAGGGCGTTCGCACCGGGAACCTCAGTGTGAACAGCAGCAGCAGCGTCCTCACGGAGGCGCCCTTCGGCGGGTTCAAGCAGAGCGGAATCGGACGCGAGATGGGCATGCACGCCGCCGGTCTCTACACGGAAGTGAAGAACATCTTCTTCAGCGACGAAGGGTGAACCGATGACATCGTCGATGGAGCGTCCACCCGATACCCGACGCGACGCCATCTTGGAGGCCGTCGGGTTCGCGGCCGAGCACGTCCTCCGTGCGCGGGATTGGCGCGACGCGGCAGACGATGTGCTCGAGCGGCTCGGGGCTGCGACGCGTGCGAGCCGCGTCTACATCTTTCGCAACGGTGAAACCGATGACGGACGTCTAACGACGACGCAGATCCATGAGTGGTGCGCCCCCGGGATCGTTTCGGAACTGGCGAACCCCGCCATGCAAGGCCAGCTGTGGATGGAGGAGGGCCTGCATCGGTGGGTCGACGTACTCGGTGTGGGCCTTCCCGTTCAAGGCCACGTCCGTGAGTTCGACCCCGACGAGCGAGCCATCCTTGAAGCTCAAGGCATCCGATCCATCCTTGCCGTCCCGGTGACGGTGGATGGCAAGTGGTGGGGTCACATGGGGTTCGACGACTGCCTGAGCGAACGGGATTGGACCGCCGGAGAGCTGGACGCATTGCGCGTCGCCGCCGGAATATTGTCGGCCGCGATCGGCCGCCAGCGAGCGGAGACGAGCCTTCTGGAACAAGAGGATCTTTATCGGACCCTCGTTGAACAGATCCCCGCCGTCGTCTATGTCAACCAGGTCTCGACCGAGTGGGTGTCTCTCTACACCAGCCCCCGGGTCCAGGATCTGTTCGGCGTCGCGCCGCAGGAGTACCACGACGAGCACCTCTGGATGGAGCTGATCCATCCCGATGACCGGGCGCGGGTACTCGCCGAGGATGCCCGAACGGACGAGACGCTCGAGCCGTTCGAGATCGAGTACCGGATGGTTCGCCGCGATGGTCGGATCGTGTGGATCCATGACTTCGCCAACGTCGTGTACGACGCCACGGGTAAGGCTCGCTTCTGGAGCGGGGTGATGTTCGACATCACCGCGCTCAAAGAAGCGGAGGAGGGATTGGCGCGAGCACTGGGTATCGAGCAGGAGGCCTCTGCGCGATTGCGCGCAGTGGACGACATGAAGAACACCTTCCTCCACGCCGTTTCCCACGATCTGCGAACCCCGCTTGCCAGCGTGCTCGGAAACGCGTTGACGCTCGATCGAACCGACATCGATCTCGACGATGCCGAAGCGCGGGACCTGATCCATCGCCTGGTGCTCAATGCTCAGAAGCTCGAGCGGCTCATCACCGATCTGCTGGACCTGGATCGACTGTCGCGTGGCCTCCTCGAGCCAAATCTGGCCGAATACGACCTCATCGCGTTGACCCGCACGGTGATCGATGGCTCTGACCTGTTGGCCGATCGAGAGATCTCCGTCGAAGGAGGGCCCGTCGTCGCGTGGATCGATGGGCCGAAAGTGGAGCGCATCATCGAGAACCTGTTGGTCAACGCCGCCAGACACGCCCCTTCGCAAAGCCGCATCTGGGTTCGGGTCTCGACGGCGGGGGACGGGGACGTCCTGATCCGAGTGGAGGACGACGGTCCGGGGATCCCGGCGGAACTCCGCGAAACTATCTTCGGTGCGTTCGAACGAGGACCTTCGAGTTCGTCCCACGCTCCGGGTTCTGGCGTGGGGCTCTCCCTCGTTGCGCGGTTCGCCGAGTTGCACGGCGGGCGCGCGTGGGTGGAAGGGCGCGAGGGAGGCGGCGCGAGCTTCCGGGTGTTCCTGCCCGGCCAGCGCGGCGTGAGCCTCCACGCTCCTCGGTAGACTCCGTCTATGTCTGAACTCCCGGAAGAGCTTCGCGACCGCCAGCCACGCCCGGCCGGCCAAAAACCGAGCGCCAACCTCACCCTCGACGCCTACCAGCGCCTGAAGGCCGAGGTGGAGGAACTCGAGATCGACGGGCGCCAGCGTGTCGCCGAGCGTCTCCTGGCCGCGCGGGAGCTCGGCGATCTGAAAGAGAACGGCGAGTACGACGCCGCGAAGAACGATCAAGGGTTGATGGAGGCGAAGATCCGGAAGATCCGAGGGATGCTCCGGGACCCCGAGATCGTCGAGGCACCGGTCCACGCCAACGATGTCGGACCCGGGATGCTCGTGACGGTCCGCCCGCTGGACGAGGATGACCCGGAGGATGAAACTTATCTGCTGGCCGAGCATGCAGAGGAGCGCGCCAAAGGCGCGCGAACGGTGACCACGACCTCACCCCTGGGCTCGGCGCTCATGGGTGCTGTGGTCGACACCGAGGTTCTCTACGAAGCGCCCGGCGGCAACTTCCGCTACCGCGTGGTTTCGTTCGAGCCGTACACCGGATAGCTGGCGGCGATGGCCAAGACACGGGAACTGCGCGAACGCGAAGTTCCGAAGGTCCGCGACATGCCGGCCCCCCGCAAGAGTGACGGCGCCGCCGGCGGGGCGATGCGCCAGATCTTCAAGTGGCCGTTCAGGGCCGCGTTGGCATTCTTGCTGTGGACCGGTGTCCGTCCGTGGCACCTCACCCTCCTCTCGCTGATCCTCAACGTTGCGGTCGGCAGGCTGATCATCACCGGCGACTGGGCACTCGCCGGCGTTCTCCTCACGATCGCCGGACTCTGCGACGTGTTCGACGGAGCGATCGCGCGGCACCGGGGGGAGGTGAGGCGCTCGGGGGCGTTCTTGGACTCGGTCGTCGACCGCCTCTCTGACATGATCTTGTTCGCGTCGTTGTTCTGGGTGATGGCCGCGCGGCATGAGGCGCAGTCGGCGGGGCTCGCGCTGGTCACGCTGGTGGTAAGCCTCTCGGTCAGTCAGGTCCGGGCGGAGGCCGAAGCTGTCGGGCTAACGCTTACGGAAGGGTTCTTCCAGCGTCTCGAACGGTTCCTCGCCCTCATGATCGGGTTACTCGTGCCCCACACGATGTTCACCGTGTTGGTCGCGCTCGCGGTGCTTGGTTCGCTCACGCTGCTGCAGCGCAGTTTCCTTGCGCTCCGTGGCACGACGCTTTAGGAGGCAGGCTTGGACTTCATCCGCGTGGGAACGCTCGCCGAGGTTCCCGACGGCGAACTTCGAGGGTTCGAGCTCCCGGCCGGCCGGGTGGCGGTGGCACACGTGGACCATCGCCTCCACGCCGTCGGCGACATGTGCACGGCGGATGGCGGCTCCCTGAGCGAAGGCGTGCTCCGGCTCGATCGTGAACCCGCGGTTGAATGTGCGTGCGGTGAGCAGTTCGACGTGGAGACGGGGGAGCCGGTAGAGGGAGGATCCGGCGATCCGGTCCCGACCTTCGCCGTGCACGAGGTGGACGGGTGGATCGAAGTGGGCACGCTCCCGGGGGTCCGGCAATGACCGCGCGCCGTGTCCGCACCAGCGCACCCCCCCAGGCGATCGTGATCTTTGGCGCTTCCGGGGATCTCACGCGGCGCAAGCTGCTGCCCGCCTTCTATCACCTCTACCTGGAGGGATTGCTGCCGAAGAGCTTCGCCATCGTCGGCTACGCGCGAACCGAGTTCACCGATGAGGAATTCCGCGACCACGCCCTCGCATCCATCCGGGAGTTCGGCAAGCACGTGCCCGAGGGACAGGTGTGGGCGGACTTCGCCGGGCACCTGCGCTACGTGGCCGGGGAGTTCACCGATCCGGGAGCCATGGATAAGGTCGCCGCCGATCTGGAGGAGATCGATCGAACCCACGGCACCGAGGGGAACCGGTTCTTCTACGCGGCCACGCCCTCGAGCGCTTATGCGGACGTCGTGGAGCGGATCGGGGAGGCCGGGATGGCCAAGGGTTCAAAGATCATCATCGAGAAGCCGTTCGGACACGACCTCGCCACCGCGATGGAGTTGAACAGGTGCCTGCACGCGGTCTTCGACGAGTCACAGGTGTTCCGCATCGATCACTACCTGGGCAAGGAGACCGTCCAGAACATCCTCGCGTTCCGGTTCGCCAACGGGATGTTCGAACCGATCTGGAACCGCCGCTACATCGAGCATGTGCAGGTGACCGTCGCGGAGCAGATCGGCATCGAGGGCCGTGGTGCGTTCTACGAACAGACCGGCGCGATCCGCGACATGGTGAGCACGCATCTGTTCCAGATGATGACGTTCCTGGCGATGGAGCCCCCGGTGTCCTTCGATCCCGACCGCCTGCGTGACGAGACCGTGAAGGTGCTCCGCGCGGCCGAGCCCATCGATCCCGGAGACGTCGTGCTCGGGCAATACGACGACTATCACGCAGAGCAGGGCGTGGCGGAAGGCTCCAGGGTCGAGACGTTCGTCGCGCTCAAACTCGAGCTGGACAATTGGCGCTGGGCGGGGGTGCCCTTCTTCCTACGGACCGGGAAGGGGTTGGCGCAGAAGGTGACGGAGATCACGCTGAAGTTCCGCCGGGTCCCGTTCAACATCTTCCGTGAGACCGACGTCACCTCGATCCCTCGCGACCACCTCACGATCCGCGTGCAGCCGAACGAAGGGATCACCCTTGCGGTCAACGCGAAACGGCCGGGCCCCGGTTTGAAGCTCGGCCGCGTCACGATGGATTTCGACTACGACCGCGAGTTCGCGAGCGAGATCGTCGACGCGTACGAACTGCTGCTGCTGGGCGCGATGGAGGGCGATCACACCCTCTTCATCCGTCAGGACGGGGTCGAGCGCGCGTGGGAGCTCCTGGAGCCGGTGCTGAAGGCCGACGTCGAAGTGCACCCGTACGAGCGCGGGACGTGGGGACCAGCCGAGGCGAACACGCTCCTCGGGTCACGCAAGTGGCACATCTCCACGGAGGAGCACCCCTAGCCAAGGAACGATAGGCTCGCCATCCCACCGTCTGCGAGGAGGCCACCATGACCGACGAGCCCACCCGATTCGATCTCGCGCCCGATCAGATCCCCTCGGCTTGGTTCAACCTCATGCCGGACATCGTGGGGGCCGGGATGCAGCCGCTTCCGCCGTTGAATCCGCAGACCAAAGAGCCGATCGGTCCGCCTGATCTCCTGCCGCTCTTCCCCGAGAGCTTGATCATGCAGGAGGTCTCCACCGATCCGTGGATAGATATCCCCGGTCCGGTCATCGACATCTATCGGCTGTGGAGGCCCGCCCCGCTCTTCCGCGCCACCCGTCTTGAGCAGGCGCTGCAGACGCCGGCCCACATCTATTTCAAGTACGAGGGCGTGAGCCCCGCGGGCTCCCACAAGCCGAACACCTCCGTCCCGCAGGCCTACTACAACAAGGAAGCGGGTATCAGAAGGATCGCGACGGAGACCGGTGCCGGTCAGTGGGGATCGGCGATGGCGATGGCGTGCAAGATGTTCGGCCTGGAATGCGACGTCTACATGGTGAAGGCGTCCTATGACCAGAAGCCCTACCGGCGGTTCTTCATCGAGACATTCGGTGGCACGGTGGTCGCCTCACCCAGCGAGAAGACCAACTCGGGCCGGGGGATCCTCGCCGAGCATCCCGACTCGACGGGCTCGCTCGGCATCGCGATCAGCGAGGCGGTCGAGGACGCGGCGACCCATGACGACACCAACTACGCGCTCGGCAGCGTGCTGGGCCATGTGCTCCTGCACCAGAGCATCATCGGATTGGAATCGCAGAAGCAGATGGAGATGGCGGGGGAGGAGCCAGACGTGGTCATCGGCTGCGTCGGCGGTGGATCGAACTTCGCCGGCATCGCGTATCCGTTCATGGCCGAACGCCTGCGGGGGAAGAAGCAGACCCGGTTCCTAGCGGCCGAGCCGGCCGCCTGTCCCACCCTGACGAAAGGGGTGTTCGCCTACGACTTCGGCGACACGGCGATGATCGCGCCGATCGTCCCGATGTACACCCTCGGGCACGGATTCGTTCCGGCACCGGTGCACGCGGGTGGTCTCCGTTACCACGGTGACGCGCCGTCGCTCTCCTTGCTTGTGAAGGAAGGGCATATGGAGGCGAAGGCCTACACGCAGAACAGCGTGTTCGAGGCCGCGATCCAGTTCGCGAACACGCAGGGGATCATCCCGGCGCCCGAATCGAGTCACGCTATCCGGGCCGCGATCGACGAGGCGATCGAGGCGCGGGAGGCCGGCGAGGCGCGCGTGATCCTGTTCAACCTCTCGGGCCACGGGAACTTCGACATGTCTGCCTACGACGACTACCTCCATGGCCGGCTTCCCGAAGTTGAGTTCGACCCGGAGGAAGAGACCACCGCCCTGAAGGATCTCCCCGAGGTACCGATCCCGGTCTGATCCGATCAGGGAGCCGACACGGTCTCCGGTGAAAGCCCGAGATCGGAGTTGGCGACGTTCGCAGCGGCCTGCGCGACCAACTGATATCCCAGACTGTTGAAGTGGATACCGTCGGTCTCGCGGATGACGTCCAGATGGCCGTTGGGCTCGCGGCGATAGGCCGTGTAACCGCCGTTGCGGGCGGCGAACATGTTCCACGTATCCAGGTAGGCGGTGTTGGGGACCGCGCTCGTCATCGCGTGGAAGATCCCGTTCTGTCTCTGGAGCAGATCCCTGCGCCCGATGTCGCGAACGATCGGTAGGCCCACCCATACCAACCGTGCTCCTCCGGAGGTCGCGATCCGCGCGAAGGCCTGCACGCGCGCAGCATAGGCGGGCGGCCAGGCGCGGGTGCCGACCGGCGTCTCGACCTGGCCCCGCGTATCGACCAGCGATTGATCGTCGTTCTCACCGAGCATGACGATGACGAGGTCCGGGCGGTATCCGTCTACCAGCTCCTGCATGGACGTGGGCCAATCGAAGTAGTCGGGTCTGGCTAAACCGCTGGAGATGCGCCCGAGGTTCGACACCCGCACGAGGGTCGGGTTGAACACCCGTTCGGCGGCAGTGCCCAGACCGCTCGCGAGCGAATCACCGACCACCACGACCCGGAGTCTGTCCCCCGGTGTCGGTTCGCGGATCGGCCCGGTCGCCGCCGGCGCGGGGCTGTTCGCGACGCGGCTGGAGACCGTCGGGATGGTGAGCGCGCCGCCCGGTGCCGTCTCGGCATCTTTGCCCAGCGCTGCACGAACGGCCTCGGTTGCCCGGGTGATCTGGGTGACGCTGCTGATCGCCGCGAGCGGTGTGAGCACCGCCAACGAGAGGGTTCTCCGGACGCCTGGAGGTGAGGCGTCCGCCTGCTGCTTCATGGTCGGGGCGTCCAGGAGTGCCCATGTCAGGAGACAGACGAGGACCACGATGAGTGCTCGTCCCGCCGGCATGCTGCCGACGCCTCGCGTGGACTTCCGTCGGTCTCCGGTCATCGATCAGAACCTGAAGTAGATGAAGGGGGCCACACCCTGCGGCCCCAACGAGGTCGTGATGAACAGCGCCCCGGCGAAGAGCAACCCCATCGGGACGGGCCGGAGGGTACCGACCCGTTCGCGGATCCATGCACCCGACCCTCGCGGGGCGAGCTGTAGGCCGAGCGAGAGCCCGATGGTTCCGACCAGCAGCGGGCCCACGAGCGTCGTCGGCGTCCCCCAGCCCGCGAGGAACCGGCCGAGGAGCCCGAAGGCAGTCCCGAGTGAGTCGGCACGGAAGAAGACCCATCCCAGGCACACGAACGCGAACGTCGCGAGGCGCTGTCCCCAGATCACCGCGGCCGTCGGTGCGCGCGTGTCCGGCCGGCGGGCCCGGTGCCATCGGCCGGCCAGGAGACCGCCACCGTGCAGCGCGCCCCAGAGGATGAACGTCCAGCCGGCACCGTGCCAGAGGCCGCCGAGCATCATCGTGAGCATGATGTTGATCGTCGTCCGCCGGGGTCCTCGTCGGTTACCACCGAGGGGGATGTAGACGTAGTCGCGAAGCCACCGGCTCAGGGTCATGTGCCATCGCCGCCAGAACTCCTGCAGCGTCCGCGCGCTGTAGGGCCGGTCGAAGTTCCGCGGGAACTCGAACCCGAGGAGCTTCGCCGCGCCGATCGCGATGTCGCTGTAGCCACTGAAGTCGCTGTAGATGACCACCGCGTAGCCGACGATCGCGAAGAACGCCTCCGCCGCCGAATGACGTGTGGGGTCTCCGAACACCGGTGTGACGATCGTGTCGGCGACGTAACTCGAGATCACGATCTTCTTGAAAAGTCCTCCGAGGATGAGCCACGCGGCGCCCGTCACGTCGACATGCCGCTGATCTCGCCGTGCGTTCAACTGGGGGATGAGCTCATTCGGCCGGACGATAGGACCGGCAACCAGGTGCGGGAAGAACGAGAGGTAGAGGAACGCGTCGATCGTCGCAGCGACCGGAGCGTCGCCGCGCGACACATCCACCACGTAGCTCACGGCCATGAAGCTGAAGAACGAAAGACCCACAGGAAGGACCACGTCGCTCAAGGGGATCCCGAGGTGCAAGCCGAGGCCCTGGAACGCGTTCGAAAGGCTAACGGAGAAGAAGCCGTAGTACTTGAAGTAGGCGAGCGGCGAGAGCACGAGAACCACCGCGGCGATGGTGGCGGCGCGTCGGCGGCTCGCGTCGCTCTGGCGGCCAACGATCGTGGCTCCGGCCTGCGCCGCGGCGCTCACACCCGCCAACAGCACGACGAACCGCCAGTCCCACCATGCGTAGAAGACGTAGCTCGCGCCGATCATGAAGAGCTTCCATGGCACCGGCTTGTGGTTCAGGATCCAATGTCCGGCGAATATCAAGCTGAAGAAGACCGCGAAGTCGGTAGTAGGAAAGAGCATCTCCGAACGGAATCTACGCGGTGTCGCGCACGGCCGCGAGCCGCTGCTCCAAGAACGCCCGTTGGGTCGGGTTCGTGGCGAGGGTGAGCGCTCGTTCGAAGGATGCAACCGCCTCGCCGGGCCGTCCTGCCCGGCGGAGGAGTTCGGCTCTCGCGGAGTGGAAGAGGTGGTAGCTGTCGAGTTCGCCGGCCAAGGGTTCCATGCGGGCCAGACCGGCGTCGGGTCCGTCCGCCATGGCGATGGCGACGGCCTGGTTGAGGGCGACCACCGGGGTCGGTTGCAGTTCGAGCAGACGCGAGTAGAGGGCGGCGATCTGGGGCCAATCGGTGTCCTCGGGCCGGGGCGCGCCCGCGTGGAGCGCGGCGATCGCGGCCTGCACCTGATAGGGGCCGGGTGTCCCCAGTGCCATCGCCCGATCAAGGACGGCGAGCCCCTCATCGATCATGTCGTGATCCCAGAGCGAGCGGTCCTGATCTTCCAGGAGCACGAGGTCTCCCCCGGCGTCGATCCTGGCGGCGCTCCGGGCGTGGTGGAGCAGCATGAGCGCGAGGAGCCCGTCGACCTCGGCCTGATCGGGCATCAGGCCCGCCATGGTTCGCGCGAGCCATATCGCCTCATCGCACAGCTCGGTGGAGATAAGTTCGCCCTCGAGTGACGCGTACCCCTCATTGAAGATGAGGTAGACCACGGAGAGGACCCCGTCGAGGCGCTCGGGGAGCAATTCTCGCGGCGGGATCCGATAGGGGATCCCGGCGCCACGGATCTTGCGTTTCGCGCGGACCAGGCGCTGCTGGATGGTGGGTTCGGACACGAGGAACGCGCGCGCGATCTGGCGGCTGGTGAGTCCGCCGACGGTGCGAAGCGTGAGCGCCACTCTCGACTCCGAGGGAAGCGCAGGGTGA
The DNA here is from genome assembly GCA_034667445.1 of Actinomycetota bacterium. Lineage (GTDB taxonomy): Bacteria > Actinomycetota > UBA4738 > UBA4738 > HRBIN12 > JANXVR01. Next base: position 11,249 of record JAXDJY010000258.1, read on the forward strand.
CAGCACGTGAAGATGAGCCGGAGGCGGTCATCGACGATCTCGGGCATCGGATCCTCCGGCAGGCGTTCCAGTCCGGCGAGCTGTTCGGCCTTCGCACGCCCTGCCGTCTCTCGCCGGATGCGGTCGATAGCACGGTTCCGAGCAGTGACGGTGATCCAGGCGCCCGGGTTCTCGGGCACGCCCTCTCGCTGCCATCGCTGCAACGCGATGACGAACGCCTCCTGCACCGCCTCCTCGGCCAGATCGAAGTCGCCGGTCACGCGGATGAGGCTCGCGACCGCCCGCCCGGCTTCGCGCCGGAACAGGCGGTCGACGACATCCTCGGTTGCGGGCTGCGTGCTCACATGTCGGCGATGGGGCGGATCTCGATCGAACCCGTGAGGGCGCCCGGGCATGCCGCGGCCGCTTCGATCGCCTCGTCCAGGTTCGCTGTCTCGATGACGAAGAACCCACCGAGCTGCTCCTTCGTCTCGGCGAACGGCCCGTCGGTGCTGATCGCCGAACCCTGGGGTGCGCGAACCGTCGTCGCCTGCGTGGTGTCGTGAAGCTCCTCGCCCCCGCGCACCCAGCCCTTCTCGCCCAGCCACGACATGTACTTGTCGTAGGCCTCGCCGAGGGCCTGCTGCTGGTCGGGCGTCGCGTTCCCGCGGGCGGCCTCGTTGCCGTAGATCAACAGGGCGTACTTCATGTCCCCTCCTTCAGGTGTGCGGCCCCAGAGGCCGCAGCTCACCCTATCGACGATCGCGGATGCGGGTTCTCGACAGGTCGGCCTCGCTTGGCGGCGCTAGGGTGTGGCGCATGTCCGGCCTGAACGCGAGCGACCCGCTCCTGATCGATCATCTCCTCTCCGAGGAAGAACGTGCGATCCAGGGGGCGGTCCGGCAGTTCGTCCAGGACAAGGTGTTGTCCGATATCGGTGACTGGTTCGAGCGGGGGGAGTTCCCGCGCGAACTCATCAAGGAGATCGCGGACCTCGGGATGCTCGGGATGCACCTCGAGGGATACGGGTGCCTCGGCGCCAACGCGGTGAGCTACGGACTCGCGTGTCTGGAACTCGAGGCGGGCGATTCGGGGTTCCGTTCGTTCGTGAGCGTCCAAGGGTCGCTCAGCATGTTCCCCATCTGGAAGTTCGGGTCGGAGGAACAGAAGCAGGAGTGGTTGCCGCGGATGGCGGCCGGTGAGGCCATCGGCTGCTTCGGATTGACGGAGCCCGACTTCGGCTCCGATCCCTCCGGCATGCGAACGAACGCCAAACGCGACGGGACCGACTGGATCCTCAACGGTTCCAAGATGTGGATCACGAACGGGGGGATCGCCGACGTCGCCATCGTGTGGGCGCAGACCGAGGACGGTGTTCGCGGGTTCATCGTGCCGACCGATTCGCCGGGGTTCTCCACCCAGGACATCCATCGGAAGGTCTCGCTCCGGGCTTCGGTCACGTCGTCCCTCTACCTGGACGACGTACGCCTGCCCGAGACCGCGGTGCTTCCCAGCGTGAGCGGCATGAGGGGTCCGCTCTCGTGTCTCACCGAGGCCAGGTTCGGGATCGTATGGGGTGTGATGGGCGCCGCGCGCGCCTGTTTCGACTGTGCCCTCGAGTACTCGCAGACGCGTGTGCAGTGGGGCAAGCCCATCGGTTCGTTCCAGCTCACGCAGGAGAAGCTGACGAACATGGCGCTGGAGATCGGCAAGGGGACGTTGCTCGCCCTGCATCTGGGTCGCATGAAGGACGAGGGACGCCTGGTTCCCGAGCACATCAGCATGGGAAAGCTCAACAACGTTCGCGAGGCATTGGAG
>JAXDJY010000259.1:0-6432 GCA_034667445.1 Actinomycetota bacterium
GGTCCCCGTGGGCGAGAGGATGACGTACTGCGCGTCGACATTGGAAGCCGCGTCGGCGTTGCCGAAGTGCGTCGCTGCAAGCACTGCCTCAGCAGCGATCTGGTTCTGCGTCGCTTGGTTCGGCGAAGCAACGGCGGTGTCTTCCCACACGCCGGCGAGCGCACCGCCCGTCGGGTACCCGACGTGCGTCGTGTTGGACCCGCACGAGAACGCTCCGATCGCCACCCCTTGGCAGTACTGCGTCATCACGCCGGACCAGGTCTCGGAGTTCGTCCCCAATCCCGCGAAGAAGGCTTGCTCCACGGGAGCGATGTGTTTGGGGTCGCCGGTGTAGTGCTGGTACCCGTCGCCTCCGGTGCTGGCGGCGCCCCACTGAGATCCCCAGAACACGAGATACACCTTGGGAGCACCGGCGACGATCGCGCCACCGCCGTAGGGGAGCCGGCTGGCGAACCCTGACGTGTTCGTAGGGGCTGCGGCAGGATGGGAGGCCGCGTACCCGCGCCGGTAGGCGATCCCGGCACGCGCGGCCGTGTTCACCTCGATGTCCTGGCCGTGGGTGTGCACGATGGTGGGTGAGCCGCTGCCGCCAGCCGAAGCCGGCGCAGGAAGCGTCAACAACGAGAGGGCCACGAGGGCGGCGGGGAGTGTGTGGATCGCTCGTTTCATCAGCTCTCGCTCTCGGTATGGCTCGCGCTCGCGCTATCGCCAAGCGCGTATCTCAGGTATCGGCACGCACACCTCGCGAGTGAAGGAGGAGGTCGCCGCCGGCCCTCAAGCCTGCTCGGGAGCACTCCGATGGGAGAACAACGAGCGAAGGAGCCCCGGTGGGTGCAGGCATAGCGGAAGAGGATCGGCGGCCCTGTTCGGGATGCGGGGCGCTCAACAACCCGAGCGCAGCCTTCTGCTGGCAGTGTCACGCGTCCATGCAGGTCCCTTCGGCGATCGGTGCGGCCGGTCGGCCGGGCGCAGCCACGGCTGGAACCTTCGGACCGAGTGCGAGCCGGCTCAACGCCGGCCCGCCCTCCGCGTCGGGAATCGCGACGCGCCACCCCGCACGGTGGGGGGTGATCGCCCTGGCGATCGTGGTTCTGGCGGGCGGAGCGTGGTTCGTGAGCCGGCCCAAGGCGATATCGCTACCCCTACAACTCGAAGGCTCTACCCGCACCAACTTCCGTGAGTTCGACGCCGCGTCCCCGTTCGGCGATCACCCTCCCGCCCACATCCTTCAGGGCGGATACGGGACCGATCCGGCTGCTCCAGGTTCGTTCGCGGTCGAGGTGTGGATCGTAGACAAGGGCCGTGACGCCGGAAGTCCGGCGCAGGTCTTGACGCTCGCGCTCCCTCCCGGTCTCGTCATCGATATGGACCACGGAGCATCAGCGGCGATATCGGGCGCAGATTTCGAATGCGCTCGCGCGACATCAACAGCGACGCCGACAACGATCTGTGGCTGGAGCGGACCAACGGCCGCCGGTCTCATCGGAAGCCGCCAAACAGATCTGCAAGCGGCCCTCGCGATGACCGAACGCATCGAAGCGGCGGTTGGCGCATAGTCGTAGCCCGACGGTGGTGGCGGGTGGCGGAGGTGCGTTCGACACGATGAACGGTCAGTTCGGGGATTCCGGCGCACTCCCAGCGGAACCGGTGGTCCCGGATTACTCGGTCGCCTCGAACAACCTCACCTACGCCTGAGCGGCCAGGGGGAGCATGGAACGAGCGCGGAGGCGCCCTCGACAGGGGGCGCTTTCTGCGCGGCAGTCGCACTCAGGCGATCTCGCCTTCTCAAGTTCGGATACGCTTCGGAGCTTCCCGGACCGAAGGGGTGACTCGGATGGCATTTCGAGGCTGGCCCGTCGAAGCGCTCGAGTTCTTCGAGGGTCTCCAGGCGGAGAACTCCAAGTCCTACTGGCAGGCGAACAAGACCGTCTACGAGTCTTCGGTCCTTAAACCGATGAAGGAACTGCTCGCAGAGCTTGCGCAGAGATGGGGAGAGGGACGCATCTTCCGGCCCTACCGGGACGTCCGTTTCAGCGCCGACAAGTCTCCCTACAAGACAAACATCGCGGCGACGATCGGCGGGGGGTACATCCAGCTCGATGCCGAGGGACTCGGCGTGGGTGCAGGGATGTGGGAGATGGCACCTGATCAGCTCGCGCGCTACCGGGAGGCAGTGGATGCAGCCGGCTCCGGTGCCAAACTGGTTCGGATCGTGGCCAAGGCAAGGGCCGAGGGACTCGACATCGCGAGTCACGGCGAGTTGAAGACGGCACCGAAGGGATACCCGAAGGACCATCCTCGGATCGAACTGCTTCGTTACAAGGGCATCATCGCGTGGCAGCAGTGGCCGGCAGCATCGTGGCTCGGTACCGCCAAGGCGAAGGACCGGATCGTGACCTGTCTCAAGCTCTCGGCTCCGTTGATGAAGTGGCTCGAGGCGAACGTCGGAGACTCGACGGCCCAGGAGTAGAAGTACCCTGCGTCGATGGGGTGCCGGCACTGCGAAGGGTAGTGTTCCGCCATGTTGATCTGCCCTGCTTGTGGCGTCGAGAATCAGGAAGGGTCGCGCTTCTGCAACAGCTGTGGTGCCCCGCTCGCACCGGCCGAGCAGCGCCGCAAAGAGCGGAAGTTCGCCACCGCCCTGTTCGCCGACCTGGTCGGTTCGACAACTCTCGCGGAGCAGGAGGACCCGGAGATCGTGCAATCCGTCGTTGGACGGACGTTCGACCGAATCTCGGAGGAGATCGGCCGCTACGAGGGGCTGCTCGAGAAGTTCATGGGCGACGCCGTGCTTGCCGTGTTCGGTGTGCCGCGGGCACACGAGGACGACGCCGAACGGGCGGTTCGTGCGGGCATCGAGATGCAGGCGGTCCTCTCCGAACTCAACCGAGGGTTCGTCTCGGAAGGCAAGCCCGCGCTCGCGATGCGGATCGGGATCGAGGCCGGAGAGGTCCTCGTCGACATGGAGCGCGCGGCAGGCCCGCGAGATCGCATGCTCACCGGCGATGCGGTGAACACGGCCGCGCGTCTCCAGACCGCCGCGGGGTCGGGCCAGGTGGTGGTCGGTCCAAGTGTCTACGCGGTCACGAAGGACGTGATCGAGTATCGAGAACTAGAGCCGCTCGCGCTCAAAGGCAAGGCTGACGCGGTCCCGGCGTGGCAGGCCCTTCGGATCAAGGCGCGGACGCGTGGGGAACGGCCCCACCTCGGGTTGGAATCTCGCCTGGTTGGACGCGACGAGGAGCTGACCGTTCTGAAGCAGACGCTCCACCGCGTCGAGTCCGAGCGCAAACCGGTGCTGGTGACGGTCTCGGGCCCCGCCGGCGTCGGCAAGTCCCGTCTGGTCTCCGAACTCGAACACTATGTCGAGGGCCTCCCGCAGACCGTCTACTGGCGGCGCGGCCGCTGCCTCGCCTACGGCAACACCGCGTATTCGGCGTTCGCGGATGCCATCAAGGCCCAGTGCGAGATCTTCGATGACGACACGGCCGAAACCGCGGGGAAGAAGGCCGACGCTGCGGTGCGTGAACTCTTCGGAGACGATTCGATCGCGCCACAGATCCGGGCGCTCGTTGGCGCCAGGGAAACGGGCGTCTCGAGCCGTGAGGATCTGTTCGACGCGTGGCGGCGGTTCCTCGAGCGCTTGGCGGCCCGATATCCACTCGCCCTGGTGCTCGACGATCTCCATTGGGCCGACCCGGGCCTGCTCGACCTCATCGAACACATCGCGGATTGGGGACAGGGTCCGATAATGGTGATCACCACGGCGCGCGCGGAGCTGTTCGAGATGCGACCGACGTGGGGCGGCGGCAAGCGGAACGCCGCATCGATCTCTCTCGATCCACTCACCGAGGTCGAAGGGGTGGAGATGTTGAACGACCTGCTGCCGGGACCCGTGTCGCACGACCTCCGCCGGGTGATCGTCGAACGGAGCGAGGGCAACCCGCTCTACGTCGAGGAGATCGTTCGCAAGCTGATCGATGACGGCGTGCTTCGCGCTACCGAGGCGTCGCGCTGGGAGGTCGCGCGTTCCGTCGCCGACGTGGAGCTCCCGCGTTCGGTGCAGGGGCTGATCGCCGAACGGCTGGACGGACTGCCCGAGGACGAGAAGTCCGTGCTGCAGGACGCCGCCGTGGTGGGCCGGGTGTTCTGGCTCGGCGCGCTCACCGCCCTTACCGGCAGAACCGCGATGGAGATGCGCGAGACACTCGGGCACCTTCGCACGAAGGAACTCATCGTGCCCAACGACCCGTCCTCGTTCTCGGATGAATACGAGTTCTCCTTCCGCCACAACCTCATCCGCGACGGCGCGTACGACTCATTGCCGAAGACGCTTCGCGCCGAGAAGCACGAGCGCGTCGCCGCCTGGGCCCAGACTCGCGCGGGGGACCGCGCCGACGAGATCGCGGAACTCATCGCGACCCACCAGCTCGAGGCGCTCCGCTACCTCGACGAGCTGGGTGAGATCGGCGAGACTCGACGAGCACTCGAGCGGAACGCATTCGGGTGGGCGGTGACGGCTGGTGAACGTACGGCCGCACTCTGGCAGCGAGATGAAGCGATCCGCTGGTTCCGAGAAGCCGAGCGGCTCGCCGACGCGCTGGATCTACCCCCGGCCGATCAGGCGCACCTGGCGCGGGTGCATCTGGAAACGTCGTGGGGAACCGACCCCGTTCCGGAGATCGTTCGCGTCGGACGGCGGGGACTCGAGATCCAGGAGGAGCTGGGAGACCAGGCCGCGATCGGGTGGTCGCTATCCCGGCTCATCGTGCCCCTGATGATGGAATCGCAGCACGACGAGGCCGACGAGATCGGGCAGCGGGCCATCGCCACGCTGGAACCGCTCGGAGAGCGGCCGGAGCTCGCGGACGCGTTTCACCGTTACGGCTGGTTCCTGTGGCGGCGCGGTCAGGCGGCCGACGCGGAACCTCTACTGCGGCGCGCGGTCGAGATGGCCGCGCGTGTGGACGCCCCGCTGATCCACGCCGAGGCGACCCAGTCGCTCGCGGTCTGCCTGTTGCAACTCAACCGCGCGAAGGAAGCGGCTGAGATCATGGAGGCCGCGTTCGTGCTCGCCAAAGAAGTCGGCGACTTCTCGAACCTCATGCGCGCCTACAACAACTGGCCATCCGTGATCCTCGAGGAACTCTCGGAGCCCGCCCATGCGGAGGCGGTCTTGCGCGAGGGTCTCGAACTGGCGCAGCGATCCGGTGGCCGCACCCACGAGGCGTGGCTCACCGGCAGCCTCGGCGACGTGCGGTTGGTTCGCGGTGGTCTCGACGAAGCCGAGATGCTGCAGCTGAGGGCGGTTGATCTGGCCATCGAGGTGGGAGACGAACCGCTCCGCGGGATGCGACTCAGCGGGCTCGCCCAGGTCCAGCTGTATCGGGGCAAGATCGAGGAGGCGGCAGCCAACCACGCGATATCCGTCGGGGTGTTGAACGAGAACCCGGAGCCGCAAAGCCAGATCTTTATCCCCTGGATCGATGCGGTTTTCGCTCTCTGCCGCGGCGCGAACGATGAGGTGATTGCACATCTGCTTGCGATGATCGAACTTCTCCGGGGGTTCAACATCACGGCCTCACCCGTGGCGTTCACCGAACTGGCTCGCGCCCTTGTGCGGGACGGGCGACGAGAGGAGATCGCCGGCTACCTCGACCTTTCCGCCCACGGCTCCTCCCCCGAAGCGAAGGCGAACGCGCGCATGGTCGAAGGCATCTTCGCGTCGGACTCTGCCGAGGCGCGGCGGTTGTTAGCCGAAGGTGTCGTGGCGTTCGACGAACTCTCCCTGCCGATCGACGCGGCCCGCGCGCGCGTGGATCTTGCCCGCGCGATGGCGACGCTCGGCGAAGATCCCAGGGAGACCCTCGAAGAAGCCCGTCGAATCCTCACCGAGTGCGACGCCCGAGCGTTCCTCTTCGAGGTCGATGCCGTCTCGACCGATCGGACATAACCGTTCCGCGGCCGGCGACGCTAGTGCGACTCGGAGTACATGCCGAACGTGAGCCCCTGGGGGTCGACGAACATCGCGATCTCGGTGTGCTCGTCGACTTTCATCGCGGGCATGACGATGTTCCCGCTGAGTCCCTCTGCTCGCTCAAGGTATTTCGCGAGGTCGTCGACCTTCGCGTACACCTCGACGCTGGGGTTGCCGTCGCGTGAGCTTCCGATGCCGCCACGAGCGCCGAACTCCGAGCCAGTGTTGATTCCCCCGTGTATCGGCCCTCCTCCGTCCGACGGATCGGACTCGACCGTCCAGCCGAACAGCTTCCCGTAGAACTTCCACGCCTCTTCCGGCTCCTTGCATGAGATTTCGACCCAATCCACTGTCGGGTTGTCACCCGACGAGACCGGAGCGCCGTCTCCGTCGCCCTTCATCAGGCCGACACGGTTCCCCCACGGGTCGATGAACGTGGCGTACGTGATCATCTC
>JAXDJY010000260.1:0-2952 GCA_034667445.1 Actinomycetota bacterium
TGTCCGATGGGCGGAAGTTGGTGGGACGACTGGCCGCAGTGATCGCCGGTGCGGTCGGCGTCCTGATCTCGGCGCCCGGGATCGCCTCGGCGCAGACCACGACATCGACCGGGTTCAAGTTCAACCCGGGGGCCGTCGCGGCCGTTGGCGTCCTGATGGCCATCATCTGCGCGTATATCGCTAGTACCAAGGGGCGGAGCGTAGTGTTGTGGGCCGTCCTGGGCTTCTTCTTCGGCCTGATCGCCCTCATCATCATCGCCTTCTTGAAGAAGCAGACACCGACATCCGCGGGGATGATGGCGCCGCAACCTCCGATGAACGCCACCTCCCCGCCTCCCGTTCCGCCGACGCCGCCGACGCCGCCGCCACCACCCTCGGATCCGTCCGGGTTCTAGACACCGATCACATCGCGGCGTCGGTGAACGCGGCGAATGCCCGCTCGTCGAAGAGCACGAATCGCACCTCTTCCACGTCGGTGTCGGCGCTGCGGACCGCGTCGATTGCCACCCTCGCGGCCTCGGCCAGCGGATACCCGAACGCACCCGCGGAGATAGCAGGGAAAGCGACCGTCTTCGCGCCCACCTTGTCGGCCTCGCGCATGGCGTTCGTGTAGGCGGCGGTAAGCAGCCGCTCGGTCTCGGGCGTCTCCCGGTAGTGCGGACCGAGCGCGTGGATGACGTAGCGGGCGGGCAGGTTCCCCGCGCCCGTGGTCACTGCCTCACCGGGCTTCAGCCCGTCCAGATGGGTCGTCGCCCGGATGGCCAGACACTCCTCCAACACCGACGGCCCCGCCGCGGCGTGGATGGCCCCATCGACCCCGCCGCCGCCGGTGAGCGCACTTCCCGCCGCGTTCACGACTGCGTCGACGGCCTGCATAGTAATGTCCCCAAGCAGGAACGTGATCGTCGTCATGTGATCTTCCTTCCCAGAGGTGTAAGCATCTAGCGTAGTCAGCGGATGCTCACAGATGACAATCCAACGTTCCCTATGGAAATCTTCGCCAACCCTGACCTTCAGCACGGGTCTCTCGGCGAAGGCTAGGTGGTTCGGGCGCCGGTTCCGGCCCTGCGCCAGAGTGCGTCACCAAATCTCAATGAAACGGCACTTCCGAAAACCGTTGCCTTGAACGCACGATGGCGGGATGAGACTCCGCAGCCGAACCCACAACAAGGTCCCCGAGGTCACCATCTATTTCTGGATCGTCAAGGTGCTCACGACGGGGATGGGCGAGACGACGTCCGACTTCTTCATCCACCGAGTGGGTCTCACGAACAAGTCCGGGCTGGCAGCTGTCGGCCTCACCGCCGGTGTCGTACTCCTCATCTGCCTGGTCATCCAGGTTCGTTCGTCGCGGTACTCGGCACCCATGTATTGGATGACCGTGGTGATGGTCGGCGTGTTCGGCACGATGGTGGCGGATGGTGTCCACGCCGAGCTCGGCGTTCCCTACCTCGCGTCCTCCGTGTTCTTCGCGGTCGCCCTCGCGGTTGTCTTCGTCTGGTGGAACCGGAGCGAGAAGACCCTGTCGATCCACAGCATCCACACCCGCCGGCGGGAGCTGTTCTACTGGGCGGCCGTGCTGACGACGTTCTCCTTGGGAACCGCTACCGGCGACATGACCGCATTCAGCCTGAAGCTGGGGTTCTTGTCCTCGGGCCTGTTGTTCGCTTGCCTGTTCGCGCTGCCCGCGATCGCCTACTGGAAGTTCCACCTCAACGCGGTGTTCGCGTTCTGGTTCGCCTACATCGTCACTAGGCCACTCGGCGCGTCGTTCGCGGACTGGTTCGCCGGACCGGCGCGGCTGGGGAGCCAGTCCATCCGTGGTCTCGGATTCGGCTACGGCGTGGTGAGCCTGATCCTCGGCGCGGCGATCATCTGCCTGGTCGCCTACCTCGACATTACCCGCAAGGACGTTCGGTGAGGGCCGGTTGACGGCCGTTCCCTCCCGGTGAAACAATCCGCCCCCGAACGAAGGGGTCTGGCGACTATGAAGCGAACCGATATCAAGCGTCTGTTGGCCGTAGCTGTTTCATCGGCCTTCCTGATGGGCTCCGCCGCAGCATCTGCCTCCTTGATCACTCCAACGCTCGTCGTAGGCGGCTCCAAAGTGGACCAGATCTACCCGTCGGCGAACGATACCCACGTGATCTGGACACAGAACTCGACCGCGCATGTAAGGCACTACGACGCGGAAAGCAGCGTCCTTCCGCCCTCATTGTCACCCACCAAGATGAACCAAGCCGGCTCCCTAGGGTTCACCGGAAACATCACCAACGGCACCTCCGAGGCGATCTTCCAGGAGATCGCCAACCGCGCCTCGAACCTCTACCTTTACGACGTCAGCACCGACGTGCGAACGGACCCGCCCTCCGGCGTGAACACGTCCGCGTGGGAATGGAAGCCATCGATATCGCCGGGGTTCATCGAGTTCGGCAGAAGCACGGCGGTGTTCAAGCCGAAGGCGAAAGAAAAGGTCGTGCTGTACGACCGGAACTCCCAGACGAGCAAGGTCCTTGCGACCATGCCTGAGGGGTGTCTGTGTATCTACGCGGAGCAGGTGAGCGACCAGTACGCGACGTGGATCGAGTGCCCAAACATCTGTCGTGTCTGGTACTACGACATCGCGAACGACAAGGTCCATCAACTCAAGGACCCCAATGGCCTCTGGAACTACGGCCCTTCCGTCGACGGAGCCACAGGGACGCTCTACTTCGTGCAGTCGGGCGATGCCTGTGGACTGAAGGTCAAGCTCATGCGGTGGAGCATCGGTACGCCGATCGACTCGGCGACGGTCGTCAGCAAGCTTCCTTCGGGATACGACGTGGGCGACACGCGTGTCACCGTCGCACTCGGCGGGGACGACGACGTCTACTTCAGCCGGATGAAGTGCGCAGGCAAGTACTACTCCGACATCTACAAGGTTGCATCCGCCAACACGGCGAGCCCCATCGC
>JAXDJY010000261.1:0-2595 GCA_034667445.1 Actinomycetota bacterium
CGGGCCGGTAGCATCCGCCCGTGTTCGACCTCCTGATCGAGAACGCCGGCATCCTCGACGGGACCGGGACCCCGGCCCGTCACGGGTGGATCGGTATCGTCGGGGACCGCATCGCGGCCGTCGAGACCACCCACGTTCCGAAGCCCGAAGACGTGCAGCGTGTGATCGATGCGCGCGGAGGGGTTCTCGCACCCGGGTTCGTCGATGTGCACAACCATTCGGATCTGGCTCCGATGGTCGAGCCGGGGTTCGAGAGCACCCTCTCGCAAGGCGTTACGAGCGTCGTCGTCGGCAACTGCGGCGTCTCCGCTTGGCCGAACGCCGGCGCGATCGAGTGCGCGCAGATGGTCGGCGGCGACCCCGGGATGCTCGCCCTGGGGTGGTCCTCATTCGGCGCGTGGCTCGAAGCGATAACGGCGTGCGAGCCGTCGGTGAATGTCGCAGCCCTGGTGGGGCACGGGGCCGTCCGCGCCCAGGTGATGGGGCTCGCGCCCACCGCCCCGTCGGCGGCCGAGCTGACGGCCATGCGCGCGCTGGTGGCGGCGGCGATGGAAGCCGGAGCGGTGGGCCTGTCGACCGGGCTCATCTATGTGCCCGGGATCTTCGCCGCGACGGAAGAGGTCATCGCGCTGGCGCGGGAGGCGGCGTGCGGCGGCGGTCTCTACGCCAGCCACATCCGCGGGGAAGGGGCGCACCTGCTCCGCGCCGTCGACGAGGCGATCCGTGTGGGTGCTGAAGCCGGACTCCCCACGCACATCAGCCACCTCAAGTGCGAGACGGAACCGCTCTGGGGACGGGCCGAAGAGTTGCTCGGCATCATCCACGCGGCCGCCGACGTCACGGCCGACCAGTATCCCTATACCGCGTGGGAATCGAGTCTCTCATCGCTCCTTCCGCCCTGGGCGCCGGTTGAAGAGATCGCTGCCACCGCCGTCGCCGACCGAGATCGTCTCCGCGCCGCGGTCGAACACGGCGAAAAGGATTTCCAGTCCAGTGTCGAAGGCGTCGGATGGCACGGCATCTTCGTCTCGGGGAGCGCGGATCCGTCTTGGGACGGCAAGAGCGTCGCGGCTATCGCGGAGGAGGACGGGCGCGATCCCTTCGACGTGTTCGTCCACGTGCTGGATGCGCGCGCCGAGACATGGTGCATCGGGCACGCCATGCACGAGGACGACGTGCGAACGATCCTGGCCGACTCCGACGTCATGGTGGCGAGCGACGCAGTGGCGATGAGCCCCACAGGGCCACTGGGATCCCAACCCGTCCACCCCCGCAACTACGGAACGTTTCCGCGTGCTGCGGGGCGATACGTGCGCGAAGGAGTGCTCTCGCTGGAAGCGGCGGTGCGGAAGATGACCCAGCTCCCAGCCGTTCGTTTCGGATTGAAGGGGCGGGGTGTCATCGCGCCGGGCGCCTTCGCCGACATCGTGATCTTCGATCCGGCGCGTCTGAACGACACGGCGAGATTCGGTGCCCCGCATTCATTCTCGGAGGGGATCGAGGTGGTGCTGGTGAACGGAAGGATGGCGTGGAACGATGGCGTTCCCGGCGAGCGCGCCGGCCGCGTCTTACGACATTGAGAGCCGGCGGTCGGATTCGAACCGACGACCTACCGATTACAAATCGGTTGCGCTACCGGACTGCGCCACGCCGGCCGAAGCCCGAGTCTACCCCTGCCGTGCTCGCGCGAAGACATCTCCCGTAGTGGCGAGTGCATAGAGCAGGAAGAGGGAGATCCCGACCCCAAGCGCCGCCAACCCCTGCCCGCCGGCGAGGACACGGACACCGTTCAGGAACTCTCCGACCGCGAGTAGGAATCCGAGCGTCCGGCCCCATCCCCACAGTCGGAAGATCGAGATGCCCGCGGCAAGTTCGACCGCCCCAAGGATCATGAACGAGATCGCCCACGCAGTCGTGAGCCCGGTGGCCTCAGTTGACAGCACCTCGTGAGCGCTCGAGGAACCACCCACCGAGAGGCCGACGACACCCGCAAGCGCATGGAGGAACGCGAGTACTACCAACGCGATCGCCGCCGTGGTGAGTACGGACGGACGCCGGGGCGCCGCCACCATCGGCGTCGGGATGACGAACGGCACATCCTCGGGCGAGGGTGACTGTGGTGGTGGTGCGTCGTCGGACACGGTCGGCTTCCTCTCTCCGAGCTCACTCGACGCTAGCAGCGTGAGACGACCACGGACAACCGTCAGGCGCGCGAGGCAAGTACGTAGGCGTACAGCGTGGCGGCTAGGGACGCAGAAGCGTTGAGCGAACCGACGCGGCCACGCATCGGTAGCGAGACCAGCGCGTCGCACTTCTCACGCGTGAGACGCGCCATCCCCTCGCCCTCACTGCCGATCACGATGGCGATCCGGCCGTCCGGGCACGACTCCTCGAACACGCTCACGGGGGCATCCTCATCGAGTCCCGTCACGAAGAACCCGTTCCCCTGTAGGCGTTCGATGGCGCGGGAGATGTTGGCAACGCGTGCATGCGGCAGATGCAGCAGCGCGCCAGCGGAGGCACGCACCGCCGCCGGCGTCACGTCGGCCGCGCGCTTGGTTCGAGTGATGAGCATGGCCGCGCCGGCAGCTTCTG
>JAXDJY010000262.1:0-4157 GCA_034667445.1 Actinomycetota bacterium
GATCACCTCCGGGTCGCGGACGGCGCGCTTGTCCAGGAACGCAAGGTAGGTGGCGAGATCGCGCCGGTACGCATCCACGGTGTTGCCGGAGAGCCCTCGCTCGACCGTCAGGTGATCCAGGTATCGCTGGACCCAGACGGCCACGGTTTCGGTCATCTACGGGAGGCCGGCCTCGGCCAACGACACCACCGGCAGCCCGTGCGCCTGCCCCACGCCCTCGTTGGTGAGGTGTCCGGCGAACGTGCTCACGCCCGCCGCGAGGCTAGGATCCGTGCCGATGGCACCGATGAACCCCTCCCCCGCGAGCGCCAGCACATAGGGCGCCGTGACGTTGGTAAGCGCGTAGGTGGATGTGCGAGGTACCGCCCCCGGCATGTTCCCTACGCAGTAGTGGACCACGTCATCTACGAGGTACGTCGGTTCTGAGTGCGTGGTGACGTGCGAGGTCTCGAAACACCCACCCTGGTCGATCGAGATATCCACCAGCACCGCTCCAGGTCGCATCCGCGTGACCATCTCCGCGGTCACCAGACGCGGCGCTTTCGCGCCTGGGATCAGGACGGCACCGACAACCACGTCGGCCCCGAGCACCAGCCGCTCCACCGCCAGGCGCGATGACGTGACGGTCTGGATGCGGCCGCGCCACTGCTGGTCTATCCAGCGAAGGCGTTCGATATCTCTGTCGACCACCGCAACGTCGGCCTCCATCCCCGCGGCGATCCAGGCGGCGTTGGATCCGGCCATCCCCGCGCCCAACACCACGACCTTCGCGGGCGCGACACCAGCCGCTCCTCCCATGAGGACCCCGCGGCCGCCCTTCGGACGCTCCAGGCAGTTCGCCCCGACATGAGGAGCCATCCTCCCTGCGATCTCGGACATCGGCGCGAGCAACGGGAGCCGCCCGTCGCGCGATCGAACCGTTTCATACGCGAGGCTCGTGACCTCGCGCTCCAAGAGGAAGGACGTCAGGGCCACATCGGCGGCGAGGTGAAGGAACGTGAACAGGATCTGACCGGCACGGAAGCGCTCGTACTCTTGCGGCTGCGGTTCCTTCACCTTCACGATCATCTCCGCAGCCTCGAACACCGCGTCGGCGGTCGGCAGTACGGTCGCTCCCGCTGCCTGGAACTCGTCATCTCCGATCGAGGACCCGATCCCGGCAGTGGTTTCCACGAGGACCGTGTGTCCGGCGTGCACCCATTCTCGAACACCCTCGGGGGTGGCCGCGACCCGCGATTCGTGGTCTTTGACTTCCTTCGGGATCCCGACCTTCATGGGCGCCTCCAGCGCGATGTCGTGGGGCAGCCTAGCGTGTGGCCGAGGGCCTCGGGCGCCCGTCGGCCAGCAGGAGCGCCATGGCCGTCTTCGCGTCGCGGATCTTGCCGTTCCGCGCGGAGGAGATCATGTCGGGCAACGGTCGGCGGAAGACCTCGATGCCCTTCTCTGGATCCCCTTCGCGTTCTTCGGCCGTTTCGCACCAGAACACGTGGACATACTCGTCGGTGAAGCCGGCGCTGGCGTAATACCCGGCGAGGAATTCGATCGCCGTAAGCCGGAAACCCGTCTCTTCGAACAGCTCGCGGGTCGCGCACCCGATGGCGTCTTCCCCTTCGACATCGAGGAGCCCTGCAGGGATCTCCGTGATGACCTGTCGGATCGCCGGGCGGAACTGCCGGACGAGCACCACGTCGCCCCCCGGTGTGATCGGCAACACAGCCGCGGCGCCCAGCTTGTGGACGACCTCGTGAGGTTCCTGCCCCGGCCAGTCTTCGATGTCGACGGTGAGGAATCGGCCGTTGAAGCCCGACCGCGAGGCGCGCGGCTCCATCTAGGAGACGGCGACGGGTTGTGCCGATCTGGAGCGGCGGAGCGCGATGGCCGCAGCGACGAAGTCGCGGAAGAGCGGGTGCGGATCTGTGGGGCGCGATCGCAGCTCCGGGTGGAACTGACCGGCGACGAAGAACGGGTGATCGGGAAGTTCGATGATTTCGGCCAGCCGGCCCTTCTGCGAGGAGCCCGACACGATCAGGCCACAGGACGTGAGGGTTTCGTGATACGCGGGGTTGACCTCGAACCGATGGCGATGCCGCTCATACACCACGTCTTCCCCATAGGCTTTCGCCGCAAGTGTTCCCGGTTCCACGTGACACGCCTGCGCGCCCAACCGCATCGAGGCACCCATATCAGTGACGTTCTTCTGTTCGGGCAGGAGGTCGATAACGGGGTGGGGTGTGGCCGGATCGAACTCTGCAGAGTTGGCGCCCGCCAGGCCACAGACGTTCCTCGCGAACTCCACCACCGCAACCTGCAACCCCAAACATATCCCGAGGAACGGTACTTTGCGCTCCCGCGCGAAATGCACGGCCGCCACTTTGCCCTCGACGCCTCGAACGCCGAACCCGCCGGGGATGAGGATGCCGTCGGCGGATCCGAGCGCGTCCTCGGTGGCCTGGCCGCCGAGATCGTCGGAGGTCACCCACTGGATCTCGACGTTCGCGCCGTGGTGGAAGCCGCCATGGCGGAGGGCCTCCATCACCGAGAGATACGCATCGCGCAGATCGACGTACTTGCCGACGACCGCCACGCGGACCGGCTCTTGCGCGGCGTGGACGCGATCGACGAGCGCCTCCCACTCGGAAAGGTCGGGTGTCGCCTCGATCCCCAGGTGGCGAGCGACCTCATCGTCCAGTCCCTCTTGGTGCAGGATCAGCGGCACCTCATAGATCGAATCCGCGTCCATGGCACTGATGACGCCGCTCATGGGAACGTCGCAGAGCAACGAGATCTTCTCTTTCAGGTTCCTCCCGATGGGCCGGTCCGTACGGCACACGATCGCGTCGGGCTGCAGACCGAGCGAACGGAGTTCCTTCACCGAGTGCTGCGTCGGCTTCGTCTTGAGCTCGCCGGACGGCCCGATGAACGGCATGAGGCTCACATGCACGAACGCACAGTTCTCGCGCCCGACCTCGTTCCGCAGTTGACGGATGGCTTCCAGGAACGGGAGTGACTCGATGTCCCCGACCGTGCCGCCGATCTCCACGATGACCAGGTCGGCCTGCTCCGCATCAGCGAGCGAGCGCACGCGCTCCTTGATCTCGTCGGTGATATGCGGGATGACCTGCACGGTCTTGCCCAGGTAGTCACCGCGGCGTTCCTTGGCGATCACCGCCGAATACACCGCACCGGTGGTGAAGTTCGACCCACGATGCAGGTCCGAATCCAAGAAGCGCTCGTAATGACCCAGATCGAGATCGGTTTCCGCGCCGTCATCAAGGACGAAGACCTCGCCGTGCTCGAAGGGATTCATCGTGCCCGGATCGACGTTCACGTACGGATCGAGTTTCTGGAGGACGACCTTGAGGCCGCGAGATTTGAAGAGTCGTCCGAGCGAGGCGGCTGTGATCCCCTTGCCCAATCCGGAGGCGACACCACCCGTGACGAAGATGAACTTCGAGTCTTTCACCACGGAATGCGACTCTATCAGAGGCCGCCGACACGCCGTCAGAGTTGGACCCGAAACTTCGGCTCACGGAGCCGCTTCGTTCCTCGTTTCCGGTGGTCGCACGCCGAGTCCATCGAGCCATCGGAGCGGCGGGATCCTTCCGATCACGCGGGACAACGTGATCGTTTCGGCGATGACGTTGAGCCCGATCATGAGCAGCGCCTCGAACGGAACCCACGAAGCGCTGCTGCGCACGAACAGTGCCACGCCCACCGTGAAGCCGAGCAGGTTGGCCCCGGCGTCACCGAGCATGGCGCGTTCGTGGAGGTCGGGCAATACCATGAGGAGGGCCGCCGCCGCTACCCCGATAGCGAACGGTGCCGCGTGCGGGACCCAGACGACTCCGGTTGCCGCGACGAGCAGGAACACCTTGAGCGCCCGACCTGGGCGCACGTCCAGCCCGTTCCACAGGTTCGTCGCCCCGGCGATGAGCACGACTCCCGAGAAGCGCAATAGGGCATCGGTTCGCCCGCCGGCGGCGACCGTGATCAGGGCCGCCGCCGTGATCACGATGAGTTTGACCACGCCCGTGCTGACCTGGCCCCGCCCCAGGGCCCGCAGGTGGCCTCGGAGCCCTCTCGGGCCCCCGGGAAGCAGATCGTCGATCGCACCTGCGGAGGCAACCATCAACGCCGCACCCGAGCCCACGGCTCCG
>JAXDJY010000263.1:0-6897 GCA_034667445.1 Actinomycetota bacterium
GTGAGCTTCGCATCGGTCACGTATTCGAGCACCCCGACTGCCACGATGAAGATCACGCCGAGCACGCAGATGAGTGCGGGAGGACGCCCGTCGAAGAACCCGTGAGTGGGCATGGTTCCCCGAGGCGACACCGGGCCGGATCCAGTCATACCTGCAGGTTCGGCCTCGCGGGGCCCTACCTTGAGGAGGGTAGAAGGTCTCGTAGAGCCCGGAACGCCCTGCCACGATGGCTGATGCGGTCTTTCTGCTGGTCAGAGAGGTCTGCCATGGTGAGATCCCAGCCGTTCGGTACGAAGATCGGGTCGTAGCCGAAGCCGCGCTCCCCCGAGCGTTTCGTGACCAGTTCCCCCTCGCATCCGCCTTCGGCGTGGCGCTCCTCGCCGCCGGGCCAGGCGAGCGCGGCGACGCACCGGTACCGGGCCGTCCTTCCACCCCGAGGAACGCCACGGAGTGCCTGCAGCAACGCCGCCAGATTCTCCTGATCGGTGGCGTGCTCGCCGGCGTAGCGGGCGCTGCGCGGACCGGGCTTCCCCCCGAGGGCGTCCACCTCGATGCCCGAGTCGTCTGCCATCGCGGGGATCCCGAGCGCCTCGGCCACGGCCCGAGCCTTCAGGAGAGCGTTCTCGAGGTAGGTGTCGCCGGTCTCTTCAACATCGGGGAACTGCGACGGATCCTCGGTCTGCACGGTGACCCACACGGTTGGCCAATCGCCGCAGATCCGAGCAAGTTCGCGGAGCTTGTGCTCGTTGTGCGAGGCGATCGCGATCCGCTCGGGGTACCCCACGTCAAGCCTTCGTGAGTGCCTCGCGCTGGATCCGGGTGAGGTCCGCGATCCCACCGGCGGCCAGGTCGAGGAGCACGTCCAGATCCCGCCGCGAGAACGGCGCTCCCTCGGCCGTTCCCTGCACTTCTACGAATTCGGCACCGCCCGTCATCACAACGTTGAAATCGACCTGAGCCCCCGCATCTTCTTCGTAGCAGAGGTCCAGCCGAGCCTCCCCATGCACGATCCCGACGCTGACGGCCGCAACCGAATCGGTGAGGACCTCACCGGTGATCAAACCTCGATCCTGGAGTCCGCGCACGGCCATCGCGAGGGCGACGTAGCCCCCCGTGATCGACGCCGTCCTGGTGCCGGCATCTGCCTGGAGGACGTCGCAGTCAACCGTGATGGTCCGTTCGCCCAGTTTCGAGAGATCGGTGACGCTTCTGAGCGAACGGCCGATGAGCCGTTGGATCTCCTGGGTCCGTCCTCCCGGGCGCCCCTTGTTGACCTCGCGTGGTGAACGTTCGTTGGTCGATGCCGGCAACATGGAGTATTCGCCGGTGACCCAGCCCTTGTTCGTCCCTTTGAGCCAACGCGGAGCATCCTCGCTCACGCTGGCCGAGCAGAGCACCCGCGTCCGGCCCATCGAGATGAGCACCGAGCCCGCGGCCCACTCCTGGTATCCAAGTTCGTAGGAGGTCGTGCGGAGTTCGTCGGCCGCCCTCGCGTCGGGGCGCGTCACCTCGTGATCTCCACGACCGCGCCCTCGCGGGCGATGTGCACCGGACCGGCGAAGCTCCGAGCCGCTTCTGCCGCGGACACCTCCGGGTCGAGCACCGGAAGGATGTGCGTCAAGAGCAGCCGCTTCGCGCCCGACGCGGTCGCATGCTCGCCCGCCTGCACTGCGCTCATGTGGAAGGGGAACTTGTGGCTCGACTCTTGGTACGTGGCCTCGCAAAGCAGGAGGTCGGCGTCCTTCGCCAACTCGAGCACCGCGGGCGAAGGCCCCGTATCACCTGTGTAGGCGAGGACGATGTCGTCTGCTTCTATCCGGTATCCCACCGCCAGCACGCCGATGTGCTCCATCGGGAAGACCGTGATGTGGAACGGACCTACGTCGAACGTGCTCCCCGCGACGACATCGGTGAATGCGAAGGCCTGGCGCATGACGTCGAGCCCGCCCTCGGAAACCAGCAGACACGCCTCCTCGACGAAGTCCGGGGGCGAGTAGAACGGCAGACCCGGCGTGCCCAAGCCGCCGTAGTGCCGGGCGTAGAACGCCGACACCGTGTCCACGAAGTGATCCGCGTGACCGTGGCTGATCAACACTGCCGAGATCTCGTCTATCCGGATGTGCCGCTGCAGGTTCGCGAACGTGCCGCTCCCGGCATCCATCCAGAGGTGATGGCCGTCGTGGCTCACCAGGTAGCCGCAGTTCGCCTGGCCAGGGCCGGGCCATGTTCCGCTTGCACCCAGAACGGTCAGCTCCACGCGGCCTCCGCAAGATCCAGGTGCGAGGCGTGTACGGCCGCGAGATCCGACCCCAGGAACAGTGCGGCCAGGCCGTCGAACGTGGGCCCATCTCCCGTCGTGAGGAACCGATGGACCGGCGCCGTCGCGTCCGTCGTCAGCCCGTCGGCGAGCAGGCGGGCCGCCACATCGTTCGCGGTCTCTTCGGCCGAACTCACCTGCACCACGCCGGGTCCGGTCACGTCGTGCAGAAGCCCGGACAGTAGGGGGTAGTGCGTGCACCCCAGGATGAGCGTGTCGATGTCGGCCTCCATCAGCGGCCCAAGATACAACCGGGCGGCCCTCTCTAGCTCGTCCGAGCTCGTGTCCCCCGATTCCACGTGGTCGACGAACGCCGGGCAGGCGGCAGACGCCAGCGCAACGCGTCGGTTCTCCCGAGCCATCGCCCTGTCGTAGGCACCGCTCCGAACAGTTGCTTCGGTCCCGATCATCCCTACTCGACCCGACCTCGTGACGTGGGCGGCCGCGCGCGTGCCGGGCTCCACGACACCGATCACCGGTACCCCGTGACGTGCGGCGATCTGGTCGATCGCGCTAACCTCAACAGAGTTACAGGCCACCACGAGCATCTTCACGTCGCGACTGATGAGAGCGTCTGCGATCTGCATGCCGAACTGGCGGATCTCCTCGATCGGTCGGGGTCCGTAGGGGAATCGGGCGGTGTCACCGATGTAGATCAGCGCCTCGTTCGGAAGATGCTCCATGAGCGCGCGGGCGACGGTGAGCCCACCCACCCCCGAGTCGAACACGCCGATGGGACGGATATCACTCACGGTGTCACCACCACAACGATTCGGCGACGCCCTTCTCTGCCGCTTCCACCTCGTCGGCCCAGGCGTTGGTCGAGAGGTATTTCCATCCGCCGTCGGGCAGGAGGCACACGATGTCTCCCCGGTCGATCTCGGAGGCGACCCGCCGCGCGACATGCACGACGGCACCCGAGGAGATACCGCAGAAGATCCCCTCCCGGCTGGTCACCTCGCGAGTGGCGCGGACCGAGTCGGCGGCGTTCACCAGGAACTTCCGGTCCACAGCAGCCGGATCGAAGATGGGTGGGATGAACCCGGCGTCCAGCGAACGCAACCCGTACACCATGTCCCCCAGCTCTGGCTCTGCCGCCACAACCTTGATCTGCGGGTTGTACTCATGGAGGCGTTGCCCGTTGCCCGTGAGGGTCCCGCCGGTGCCCATCCCCGCGACGAAATGGGTGATCTCCGGCAGGTCGCGGATGATCTCGGGTGCCGTGCCCTCATAGTGCGCGAGGGGATTCGCAGGATTCCCGTACTGGAACGGCATGTAGTACTTCTCATCCCGGGCGAGCGCCCGGGCCACCTCGATCGACCCGTTCGTTCCTTTGTCGCCGTCGCTGAACACGACGTCGGCGCCAAAGAGGCGCAGCAGGTTGATCCGCTCCCCGCTCGCATTATCGGGGATCACCACTGTGAGGTCGTATCCCTTGCGGCGCGCAACCATCGCGAGCGCGATCCCGGTGTTGCCACTGGTCGGCTCCAAGATGGTCTTGTCGGCGGTCAGTTCGCCGGAGGCCTCAGCCGCCTGGACCATCTTCAGGGCGATCCGGTCCTTGGTGGACCCGGTTGGGTTGTTCCCCTCGAGCTTGGCCCAGATCCGTACGCCTGGCTTGGGCGAGAGCCGCTGCATACCGACCAACGGCGTCTCACCGATGGCGTCGAGGATCGAGTCGTAGCGCACAGCCTGAGTATCTCAGCGGATCCGCGAACGGCCACGACAGTGGCCACCGGGTTGGGCTACCCGTTCCAAGCGGCGCAAGCTACCTGATCGCCGGGATACCCATCCGGTGCCCGAGGGTCGACACTGAACCCATGAACTGCACCCTGTGTGACGGACAACTCACCCTCTGCGCGACGTGTCGGTCGGTAAGTTGTTCCACCAGCCTGTGCAGCCGATGCGCCGACGCGCAGCCGGACGCGCATGCCGTCGAGGTTGCGACAGGAAACGTGGTCTCGCTCGGAGAGCCGGTACCACTCCTGATGGACTGGTAGGCCCACCCAAGAACGCGGCGCCTACGCTTTCGCAGGATCCTTCGCGTAGTTGCTCGCCCCGAACCAATCAACCACGACGACCGGCTCGTCGCCGACCACCCATGCATCGTGACCGCTCGGCAGCGAGGTGAGGTCTCCCGGCTCGGCGATGAACTCGGTGCCGTCGTCCATCCGGATCGCCAGCCGGCCCGCTACGTGGTATTGGAAATGCGGCGCCTCGCAGCTGTCGGTCTTCACGATCGGCTTCAGATCGTTCGACCAACGCCACCCCGGCTCGAACACGAGCCGTCCGATCTCGGCGTCGCCGACATTGACGATCTCGGCGTGGCCGTTCGGGAAATCCCGGCGTTCGTCGGGCTGTCCGAACCCGCGGTGCTCGGTCTGCTGCATGCCGTCCCCCTTCGCTCGACACTCCCACAACTTCCCCGTATGCTGACCTACTAGTAGGTCAGTTGTCAAGAGGGGATCCCGAGGTGAAGGTCACGTGATGGAACCGATGCCGGACGTCAGTGAGGACACACCCACACGGATCCTCGATGTGGCCGAGCGCCTGGTACAGCTGCGGGGGTTCAACGGCTTCAGCTACGCGGATATCGCGTCCGAACTGGCCATCAGCAAGGCGGCGCTGCACTACCACTTCGCGAGTAAGGCCGAACTCGGGGAGGCGCTCATCTCACGGTACGCATCGAGGTTCGCTGGGGCGCTGGATTCGGTTGACGTGGGGGGCGGGGACTCCCGGACCAAGCTCGATGCCTACGTGAAGCTCTACGCGGATGTCCTCTCGAGCGAGCGCATGTGCCTCTGCGGCATGCTCGCAGCCGAGTACCGCACGCTTCCCGAGGGCATGCGGACTACGGTCCGACGGTTCTTTGACGAGAACGAGGCGTGGCTCGAGCACGTGTTGAACGATGGCATCGCCGCCGGAACGCTGCACTTCGATGGCCCGGCGCGAGATGTCGCCCGCATGATCGTGGGTAGCCTCGAGGGCGCGATGCTCGTCGCCCGCCCCTACGGGGACATCACCCGATTCCAGTCGGCGGTGGGATATCTGCTCGACAGCCTGAGTGCCGGCGGTTAGCGCCTGCCGCCGGCGACCGCCGGAAGGATACTCACGGTGTCGCCATCGGCGATCGCCGTTTCCAGGGAACCGAGGTACCGGACGTCTTCATCGTTCACGTACACGTTGATGAACCGGTGCAGGCCACCGTCCTCGCTGATCACGTTCTTCGTGATCCCGGGGTAGTTAGCTTCGAGATCCTTGAGGACGGCACTCAAGGTCGCCCCCTCTGCGCTCACCTTCGCTTCGTTGCCGGCGTGCTTGCGGAGGATCGTGGGAAGTTTCACGGTGACAGCCATGGTCGGGTTCTCCTGGTCGGTGTTCGAGGTGTCAATCCTGCGAAGGGACCCCGCAGAACAATTCGTAATCGATGAGCTCGGTGATGCTCGGTTCCTTGCCACAGACGGGGCAATCAGCGTCCCAGCGGATCGTGACTTCCTGGAATTCCATGTGCAGCGCGTCGTAGAGCAGCAGGCGTCCGATCAACGGAGTCCCTTCTCCGGTGATGAGCTTGATCGCCTCGGTCGCTTGGATCGCGCCGATCACTCCGGGAAGCACGCCGAACACGCCTCCCTCGGCGCAGCTGGGAACCGTGCCCGGGGGCGGCGGCGACGGGAACAAACAGCGATAGCAGGGCGCCTCCTGCCCCGGCATGAACACGGTCGCCTGGCCTTCGAACTGATAGATCGATCCGTAGACCAGCGGCTTGCCAAGGAACTGCGTCGCGTCGTTCACCAAGTAACGGACGGGGAAGTTGTCGGTACCGTCGATCACCACGTCGTAGGGCTCCATGATCTCGAACACGTTGCTGCTGTCGAGCAAGGTGTCGTATCCGATGATCTCGATCGTTGGATTGATCGCGCGGAGATGCTCCACCGCGGACGCTACCTTCGGCCTGCCCACGTCGTCGTTCGTGTGGAGGATCTGACGTTGCAGGTTCGACACATCCACCCGGTCGAAATCGACGATCCCGATGGTACCGATACCGGCGGCGGCGAGGTAGAGCAGGATCGGGGAACCCAACCCACCGGCGCCGATGACCAAGACCTTCGAGTCGAGCAGTTTCCGCTGTCCCGCGCCCCCGATATTCGGCAGGATGATGTGGCGGGCGTAGCGCTGGACCTGATCTTCGGTGAACGGGGCGGTCATGTGATGCTCAGCTCCTCTTCGGTGATCTGGCCCTCCGGATCGATGAAGAATGACCGGAGCACGGGGTGCTCGCGATCGGCGAGCGACAGGAGGATGTAGCGAGCTTCGGGGTAGAACGCCAACCTCCGGTCGGTCTCGGATGGATAGGCCTCCGAGTGCGTGTGGGAGTGGTAGATGGCCCAGAGGTCCCAGCCCTGGCCATCCATCTCGTCGAACGTCTGTAGCTGCTCCCTGCCGTCCAATCGGTACGTTACGGGGCTGGCATCGGCGTTGGTCATCTGGAACACCTTCACCGGCACTCCCCCGGCTGCGGCGATGAGACCACAGCATTCATTGGGGAACTCCCGGAGTCCCTGGTCAACGATCTCCTTGAA
>JAXDJY010000264.1:0-5504 GCA_034667445.1 Actinomycetota bacterium
AGAGCGCAACATCCGCGGCGAACAACACCCCGCCGGGAGCACAGGCCTTCAGCGTGGCCCATCGCAGGCGCCTTCCGGTGAACGCGAAGATGACCGCGTAGATCGCAACGCCGGCCCACAACCGGTAGGCGGCGAAGTCCAGCGGCTGAAGTGCGGTCTGCTTAAGGATGAGCGGTGGGGCCGACCAGATCGCCGTCGTGAGCACGAGCGCAGCCACGCCGGCGTTACGACGCTGCCCCTCGCCCCCATCTCCGGCCATCCCCCGACGCTACCAGCGGCCCTGTACCCACCGGCGCGTGCGGTTTTTCGGTTCTGCGAAGCTGCGGTAGCCTGCGCGCATGGACGCCTACATCACACAGATCGCAGACCGATTGCATACCACGAGCGACGAGGTGCTCTCGTTCCTCGAGTCCCCGGCCGGGAGACGCCTCCGCAAGAACCTCGCGACCGGTCTCATCGTGTCGGTGCCGCTGATCATGCGGATCCCGGGATTGCGGAAGACCTTCATCGGCAGGGCCGTGGAGATGGTCGGCGGCGCGGCGCTCGTCATCAAGCTCGCCGAACTCATCCGGGACTGGGAACGCGAGCAGGTCGCGGCATGAGCGAGGAGCCGCAGACCCACACGAACACGCGTCCTTCCCTCGACATCGGGCAGATCCGGGTGACCGCCTTGCTGGACGGGGAGCGGGATATCGACAACATGGCGAACGCGTTCCCCGGCGCACCTCTCGAGCAGTCGCTGACCTTCAGGGATCGGTATCCAGGCGTCTTCGGCGCCGACGACACCTGGCATCTCATCATCCGCGCGTGGCTGATCCGGGCCGCGGGGACCCTCATCCTGGTCGACACGGGGATCGGTGGCGAGACCGCGCCGGGACCGGAGTGGTTCGGTTCGACCGGGAAGCTCATCGACGAGCTCGCGGCCGAGGGGATCGCGCCGGCCGACGTCGACATCGTCGCGATCACGCACATCCACGACGATCACCTCGGCGGGACCGTCGGCGCGGATGGCAAGCCGGCGTTCCCCGAGGCCCGGTACGTCATCCATGCAGCGGACCTGGCGTGGCAGCGCGACCTGGCGAAGAAGCACGACGACGACCGGGCATATTGGGACACGCTGCTCCGGCCCTTGTCGGATGCCGGCCTGCTGGACGAAGCCGAGGGCAGCGTCGATCTCTCGGCCGGGGTCCGGACCGAGCACGTTCCCGGCCACACTCCTGGCCACCAGGTCGTTCGGGCCACTTCCGATGGGCGCCAACTCCTGATCACCGGCGACGCGTTCACCCACCCGATGCAGCTCGCGCACCCGGAGTGGACCAACGCGTCGGACGACGATCCGGGGACGGCGGAGGCGAGCCGGCGCCAGCTCCTGGCCGGATCGGCGTCGGATCCGGATCTGCTCCTCGCCCC
This sequence comes from Actinomycetota bacterium, assembly GCA_034667445.1. Lineage (GTDB taxonomy): Bacteria > Actinomycetota > UBA4738 > UBA4738 > HRBIN12 > JANXVR01. The sequence goes on from JAXDJY010000264.1 coordinate 1,411, forward strand.
CACGCACTTCGAGCAACCGTTCGGGCGCATCGTGGCGGATCCGGAGGGCGTCGCGAGTTGGCGCGCGATCTGACGCTCAGCTGACGAGCGATCGGATCTGCCGGAGGGCAACCGTGACCTGTGCCAGGTCGCTCACGCCCTCGGTCGCGAGGCTCTTCATGAAGCGGTTGAGCCGTTCGACCGACTCCGCGCGAGACTCGAGGAAGACGGTAACCGCCTGATCGATCGGGGCGCCGCCCGCTTCCTCCAACACCTTCTCGGTGAGGAGCCGCCGCACGGCGAACAGTTCGTCCTCACATGACTGACGACCCCAGCGCTGCCAGCGGGTGCCGACCGTGATCGACTCGAGCTGTTGTTCCAGCCAGTCGATCTCCAGCGCCTCTCCGAGCAGGAAGAATCCACGTGCGACCTCCAACGGTGATCTCCCCGTGGCGTGTGAGACCGCGATGATGTCGGGCCCGTGGACGAGTTCGCCCTGGAACGCGTGGCGGCGGGCCACATCCTCGGGTACACCCTCCATCATCAGGCGGCGGGTGTCGCGTTCGTGCTCGTCCCGCCAGCTGTCGGGTCCGATCTGCGAGATCACGCCCGAGAATTCCGCGAACGAATCGCGCGCCTCGCCGATGGCCTCGCTGAGGCGGCGGCCGGCGGCTTGCACCAGGTACCAGCGCGAGGTCGTCTCGACCAGCCAGTCGACGCCGGTCATGAGCTCGTTCTGCACGCGCGGGTCGATCTTGCCATCCAGCGCCTCGACGTCGGCCCACCGGGAAACGGCGCCGGTGACATCGCGCGCGATCCGGAACGCCTTCACCACGTCGGCGGCGTGGGCCCCGGTCTCTGTCATCATCCTGCTCACGAACGTCACGCCCTGAGAGTTCACGACATCGTTCGCGGCGATGGTCGCGATGAGTTCGCGCCGCAGTGGGTGCTCGGGCATCAGCGCGCCGAAGCGCTCGACCACCGCAGGCGGGAAGTACCGATGGAGGTCGCGCTCGAGGTAGTCGGAATCCAGCAGGTCGCTGTGCAGGAGCGCGGCGTACACGCTGCGTTTCGCGTAGGCCAGCAGGACGGCAAGCTCGGGTCGGACCATGCCCGTCCCGTTGGTCCGGCGCTCCTGCATCTCCTCCGACGTTGGCAGGTACTCGACCTCGCGTTCGAGCTCACCCTCGGCTTCCAGCTGCTGCATGAGGTCCTCGTAGGCTTCGATGCGCTGCGTACTGACCTCCATCTCCTGGCTGAGGATCTGGGCCTGGAGGTAGTTGTCATAGAGGACGTGCGCCACCACGTCCTGCGCACAGGCGTGCAGGAGGTCGTTGCGCTGCTCCATGGTGAGCTCGCCTCGGGCGAGCGCCAGCCCCAGGAGGATCTTGAGGTTCACTTCGTGGTCGGAGGTATCGACACCGGCCGAGTTGTCGATGAAGTCGGTGTTGATCCGTCCACCGGCAAGCGCGTACTCGATGCGGCCGCGCTGGGTGAAGCCGAGGTTGCCACCCTCGCCCACGACGCGCGCACGGAGCTCTCCGCCGTTGATGCGAACGGGGTCGTTGGTTCGGTCGCCTGCCTCCCCGTGGGTCTCTCGAGCGGATTTCACGTAGGTGCCGATGCCGCCGTTCCAGAGGAGATCCACCGGGGCTTTCAGCGCCGCCTTGATGATCTCGCTCGGAGTCATCTCTTCGGGCGCGTCGTCGGCGATCCCCAGCGCGGTGCGCGCCTGCGGCGACAGGATCGCGCTCTTGGCCTTGCGGTCGAAGACCTCCCCACCCACGCTCATAAGCGAACGCTCGTAGTCGTTCCACGACGAGCCGGGGATGTCGTAGAGCCGCTTGCGCTCGCCGTAGCTCACCATCGGATCGGGGTCGGGATCGATGAACACGTTGCGATGATCGAAGGCGCACACGAGCTTGCAGGTGTTCGTGTACAGGAGACCGTTGCCGAACACATCGCCCGACATGTCGCCGATCCCGACCACGGTGAACGTGTCAACCGTGACGTCGAGGCCGACCTCGCGGAAATGGCGCTTCACCGACTCCCAGGCGCCGCGCGCGGTGATGGCGAGCGCCTTGTGGTCATAGCCGTGCGATCCGCCCGAGGCGAACGCATCGTGCAACCAGAACCCGTACTCCCCGGCCACGGCGTTCGCCGTGTCTGAGAACGCCGCCGTGCCCTTGTCGGCGGCAACGACCAGGTAGGGATCGTCTCCATCCAAGATCACGACCCCTTCGGGGTGGACCACGGCACCGCCCACCAGGTTGTCGGTGACGTCAAGCAGCCCGCGCATGAAGGTCACGTATTGCTTCTCGACCTCCTCGCGAAGTCCCTCGGGCGATGTCGGGTTCCGGCGCAGCACGAACCCGCCTTTCGACCCGTCGGGAACGATGATCGCGTTCTTCACCTTCTGCGCCTTCATGAGTCCGAGCACCTCTGTGCGGTAGTCCTCCCGGCGATCCGACCACCGGATCCCGCCGCGGGCAACAAGCCCTCCGCGAAGGTGCACCGCCTCCATATCCGGCGAATACACGAATATCTCGAAGAGCGGGTACGGCTTGGGCATGTCCGGGACATCTGCCGATCGCAACTTGAAACTGACACACGTGCGGTCCGCCCGGAACATGTTGGTTCGCACCGTCGCCATGATCGCGCCGAGGAAGCCGCGGAGGATCCTGTCCTGGTCGAGTGACACCACCGAACGGAAGTCGGTGTGAACCTGCTGCTTCCGCTCTTCGAGCTCCTCCGCCGAGGCGTTGCGGATGGGATCGAACCGGGCCTCGAACAGCTCGATCAGGTGCGCCGCGATCTGCGGGTTCTCGGCAAGCGCGTCGTTCCGATACTCCTCCGTGAACTGCGCGTTCACGCGTTGCCCGTACTTGCGGTATGCGCGAAGGATCTCCACTTGGCGCCAGTCCAGCCCGGCGAACGTCACCAGCCTGTTGAGCGAGTCGGACTCGGCGTGCCCGCGCCACACAGCCGCGATGGCCTCGCCGACCCGCGGGGCTTCGGTCTCAAGGTTCAATACGGCGCCACGGCCATCCAGCACGCCGAAGTCGTGGATGTAGACCTTGCCCTCACCGAGGAGGCCGGTGGGAACCTCCTCAACGGCGCGGAGCCCGAGCGCCTCCAGGATCGGCATGAACGCCGAGAGGTCGACCTTCCCCCCCGTCTTGTAGAGCTTCACGCGCGTGAGGCGTTCGCCCCTGGTTTCGTTGCCGATCCCGACCACGAAGCCCTCGACGTTGGATTCCAGCTCCTCGAGCTGGAGGACGTCGTCGACCACGAGATCCCACTCGGTGCTCGTCTTGTAGTAGTCGGGGAACCGTGGCCCGTACTTCTCGGCCAGCGTGCGGCCACGGCCGGGACCGACCCGCGCCTCCAAGGCGTCGCGCAGGTCGTCGTCCCACGTGCGCGCCAGCCGTTCGACTGCCTCCTCCAAGGCCTCGTAGGGGACCTCGGGGATCTGCTGCTCCGGACCAACATGCACGGTGAAGAAGATCCGCGCCGACTCCGTCTCACCGAGCGAGAGGTGGTAGTCGACCGTTGAACCGTTGAACCGTGCCATGAAGAGCGACTGGAGGTTCTTCCGGAGTTCGGCGTTGAACCGGTCGCGCGGGAGCGCCACCACGATACTCACGCTCCTGCTGTCGATATCCCGGCGAACCAAGACCCGGATCCCACCGTGTTTCTCCAGTTGCAGGAGGCCTACGACAAGCTGCCGGAGTTCTTCCGCGGAGGCCTGGAAGAGTTCATCCTTGGGGAAGGATTCGAAGACCTCGACCGCTTCCTTGTAGTCGTGCGAACCGGGGATCAGGTCCTCCCACGTGATGATCTGCTGCAACTTGTGGTGCAGCAGTGGGGTCTCGGTCGCCGGATCCATGTAGGCCTTCGAGGTGAAGAGCCCGATCAGCCGGGACTCCCCGATGACGCGCCCCTCCGCATCGACCTTGCGAACACCGATGTAATCCATGCGCGCGCGCCGGTGAACGGTTGAATAGGCGTTGGTCTTGCTGAACACCAGGAGATCGCCGTCCTGGATACGCCGGCGGATCTCCGGGGGAAGCTGGTCCAGCGGCGTCGATTCGCTGAATGAGGAGTGGTCGACG
>JAXDJY010000265.1:0-3724 GCA_034667445.1 Actinomycetota bacterium
TGCGCTCGCCGTGGCCGGAGCCGCCGCCGGTAGCCAGTGGGAGAAGGTATCGACCTACATCCGGCCGGTCGGCTACCTGCTCGCGGCGGCGATCATCGTGCTCGGGGTGATCTTCATCGCGAAACGCTGGAAGATCGTCCGGCTCGAGTACGCCGCGCTCGACCGCGCCAAGGAGCCCGACCAGGTCGAGCGCTAGCCCGGGGCAGTTGCGTTAGACGTGGGTGACCATGGTCCAGGAGTCGCCGCGGTCCTCGACCTTCTCGAACCCCACACGCTGATACAGCATCCGGCTGCGGTTATGGACCGCCACGCTGAGCGAGATCGTTTGGTAGCCCGCCTCGCGAGCCTCTAGGAGCGCAGCTCTGAGCAGGGTCTCTCCCAAACCCTTCCGGCGATGCAGCGGCACCACGGCGATCGAGAGCTCCGGCGTCTTCTCGTCGAGGAACCCGTAGCCGGGCTCCCCGGTGCTGAAGAGCCGCCACCAGGCCGCTCCGACGCGTTCGCCCTCGATCTCGCCGACGACGCCGCCGTCGCCGTCTCGGCCCCAGCCCTGGTGGTAGCGCCGCAGGGTGGTCTCCCCGAGCACCTCGTCGATGGGCTCGCGCGGCCAGTCCGGATTCCACCGGGCGGCCTCGTAGAGCATCTTCTTCAGGAACTCAGCATCGTCTTTCGTCACCGGTCGGATGTTCACTCTGCCCACACTCCTCGATGGATCCGTACTCCCAAACCTAACCCAGCCTCGCGCCGTGTGCCGCATCTGCGGGTTCCTTCGGCGCCAGCACGAACGGGACGCTGGTAAGCACTGCGCGCTCCTCGAACAGGAACAGTCGCTTGATGAACAACGCGCTCTGGTTGTGAAGGACCAGGTGACGCCACTTCGACAGGATGAATTCGGGGATGATCACGTTCACCACCGTGTCCTCGCGCTCGGTGAAGCGGCGCACCTCTTCAAGCATCGGCGTGGTCAGGTCACGGAACGGCGCCTCGACGATGTCCAGCGGCACTCCCATCTGCCGGTCGAACCACTGTTCCTCGAGGGCGTGCGCAGTCTCTGGGTCCATATCGAAGTAGATCGCCCGCGTCTCCGTGGCGGCAAGGGACTCCGCGTAGTTGATCGCGCGGATCGATGCATCGTTCACCTGCGAGACGAACACCAGGGTCACGGTTCGTGACGGGATGAGCGGCTTACCGTCGACATGAACCGAATCTCGAGCTACGGGCACATCGGTCACCACAACGTTCGGCAACCGAAGGAGTCCAGACTTGAGCCGCACCATCTGCCTCCCGGTCAGGATGTAGCGGATGAGACCGCCGTGCACGGTTTCGGGGACCACCACCGTCACGAAGTCGTTCGGGCCGCGCTCCAGCCCGCGGATGAACGCCGAAACACGTTGCAAGAGGTCGCCACTGGCCGGCAGCGTCTCGAGATCGATGCCGGTGCCGGCGAACCCTCGCCACGTTTCCTGGATCTCGGCGGCGACGGTTCCGCCCGAACCCGGGAACACCGCATGGAACGACGTGGGTCGGAGCGACCTGATATACCCAAGCGCCTCTCCGACGGCAGGGGTCACCTCGTGCGCGACCAGCACGACGTGGTTCGCACCGGCGACGTTCGGAGCGATCAACCCTCGTCGGAGCTGATCCCGGACCGCCATGTAGTGCTTCCTGATCGAGGCGAAGGTGGCCACGATGATCGGCATGGCGATGATGACGATGTATGCGCCGTGGATGAACTTCGTGTACGTGACCACGATGAGCACCACGCCTGTCGCTATGGCCCCGATGGTATTGATGACCATCGAGGTCCGCCAGCCCTTCTCGGCCGCCTGTCCTTTCTTCCCTTCCTTGTGCCAATGGCGAACCATCCCCGTCTGCGACAGCGTGAAGGAGGTGAACACTCCCACGACGTAGAGCTGGATGAGCCGGTTGACGTCGGCCCTGAAGACGATGATCAGCAACGCGGCGAACGCCGACAGGATGATGACGCCGTTGGAGAAAACCAATCGGTCACCGCGGTTGGCGAACTGCCGCGGCATGAAACGGTCCCGCGCCAATAGCGAGGCGAGGCGCGGGAAGTCTTGGAAGGACGTGTTTGCGGCGAGGACCAAGATCGCGGCGGTGAAGATCTGCACGAGGTAGAACCCGATACCCCCGCCGAACGCCGTGTGCGCGATCTGTCCGAGGACCGAGCGGTCCTCGCTCACCGTGACGTGCATCCGGCTGGCGAGGAATGAGATCCCGAGGAACATCGCGACGGAGATGGCGCCCATGATCGCGAGCGTCTCCGAGGCATTCTTCGCTTGCGGTCGCCGGAAGGCCGGCACGCCGTTGGAGATCGCCTCGACCCCGGTGAGTGCGGTGGCGCCGGAGGAGAACGCCCGCAGGATGGCGAAGATACCGATAGCACCCAGCGGCGGCACAAGATCGGGCCGGATCGGAACGTGTTCGGCGAGCGGACACCCGCCGACGCACTTCGTGAGACCGACCCCAACCAAGATGAAGATGGAGACGATGAATGCATACGTCGGGACCGCGAAGATGGCGCCGGCCTCTTTCACCCCTCGCAGGTTGGCGAGCGTGATCAAGAGGATGAACATGAGGCTGAGTTCGACCCGGTATCTGGCGAGGTCCGGGGCAGCGGTGCTGATCGCGAAGACACCGGCTGCGACGGAGACGGACACGGTAAGGATGTAGTCGGTCAGCAGCGCCGCAGCCGCGATGAGGCCCGGCATCACTCCGAGATTCTCCTTGCTGACGATGTAGGCGCCACCGCCGTTGGGGTAGGCCTTCACGGTCTGGCGGTAGGACAGCACGACGATCGTCATGAGGCTCGCGATGGCGAGCGCGATCGGGACCACGAATCGCGCGCCCTTCGTCCCCTCGTAGAGGAGAAGGACGCCGAGTATCTCCTCGGTCGCGTAGGCGACGGACGACAGCGCGTCCGAGGAGAAGACCGGCAGCGCAAGGATCTTCGGAAGGAGTGTGTGTTCCAAGTTCGCGCTGGAAACGGCGCGGCCGACCAGGATCCGCTTCACCATCGTGCGTCCGGAAGCGTTGGGGGAGGTTGAGGCCATGGCGCGGATACTACTGCGGAGGCTCCGGCGCTTCCCCGATCCAGCGATAGCCCACGCCGGGTTCGGTCGTGATCAAACCGGGGGCCGCAGCGTCGTCCCGAAGCTTCTTCCGGAGCGTCCTGACGTAGGTGCGGAGGTACGACGTCTCCGTCCCGTACCCCTGGCCCCAGACCCGCCGGAGCAGCCACTGATGGGTGAGGAGTTTGCCCGGGTTCGTCACGAACGCCTCGAGCAGGCCGTACTCCGTCGGCGTGAGGTGCACGGGCTCTCCGTGCGCCAGGACGAGGCGCCGGGCCAGGTCCACCTCAAGGCGTCCGAACACCAGGACGGCGGGCGCGGGTTGGTCAGAGGACACGCGGCGCATCGCCGCTCGCGCCCGCGCCAGGAGCTCTTCCATCCCGAACGGTTTCGTCACGAAGTCATCGGCCCCGGCGTCGAGCGCCTTCACCTTGGCCAGCTGCGATTCCCGGACGCTCAAGATGATGACGGGGACCTCGCTGAAGGTTCGGATGCGCCGCATGACCTCGGTGCCGTCCATGTCCGGGAGACCGAGGTCGAGCAACACCAGATCGGGCGCGAGGTCGGCCGCCCCGACTACACCCTCTTGGCCCGTTCCCACGGTGACCACCTCATAGCCGTGGGCCTCGAGG
>JAXDJY010000266.1:0-4833 GCA_034667445.1 Actinomycetota bacterium
CGCCCGCCCCTTCGGCGTCTGCGTCATCCAGTTCGGATCCGACACCGAGGGCAGCTGCCGCGATGCATCGCGTGACCACGTCGGGATACATGGCCGCATACGTGAGCGCCGTCGTCCCACCGAACGAATGTCCGAACACCGTTACCAAAGGAAGGCCGAGCGCGACCCGAACTTCCTCGTAGAACTGCGCGTGGCCCTGGGGCGAGTAATCGCTCGGATCCGCGGGTGGCGTCGAACCTCCCGACCCGTGTGGGTCGATCAGGTGACTCTGCAAGACATCGGCGAAGAGCTCCGCGGTCGCACGCATATATCCGGCGGCGAACCCCGGTCCGCCAGCGAACATCAGCGTCGGCGCCCCTTGCCCTATCACCTCGTAGGTCGCCTGACGCCCACCACTCAGCTCGATCGTCGCCATGTCTCCCCTCTCCGCGATGCTGCCGGCACCGTAGCCCACCGGGTGATGATCTGCTCTCCAGCGGGTAGCGTCATCTCATGGAGCGACTCATCGTCTTCGACTTGGACGGCACGCTGGCTCGCAGTAAGTCGTCACTCGACGGCGAGATGGTCGTGCTCCTGAACGAGCTCCTCCGCGTCGCCAAGGTTGCCGTGATCTCGGGAGGAGATTGGCCACAGTTCCAGACGCAGCTGCTGGCGAGGAATCTCGATACCGTCGGCTTGGCGAACATGTTTCTCCTTCCCACGTGCGGCGCGAAGTTCTACTCGTCCCGCGACGGGAGATGGGAACAGCGCTATTCGGAAGACCTCACCGCTCCACAGAAACAGAAGATCGCGGATTCGCTGCAAGAGGCGATGACAACACTTGGCTTCGCTCCCGAGAAGACCTGGGGAGAGGTTATCGAGGATCGAGGAACGCAGATCACGATGTCGGCGCTCGGGCAACAGGCGCCGCTGGAGGAGAAGGAGCGATGGGATCCCGACTTCACGAAGCGGAAGAAGATGCAGTCGCTTCTGGAAGGACTCATCCCGGAGTTCTCAGTCCGACTCGGCGGCACCACATCGATCGACGTGACCCGGCCCGGCATCGATAAGGCCTACGGGATCGGCAAGCTGCGCGACATCTTGGACATCCCGACGAGCCGGATGATCTTCATCGGCGACGCATTGTTCCCGGGAGGGAACGACTATCCCGCCAAGGAAGCTGGGGTCCCCTGCGTCGAAGTCAGAGACCCGGAGGACACCAAGGTGGCGATCACGGCGATCGCGGCAGTGCTTCGGGGTGCGTCCTAGCCCGGGGGGGGCCGCTTCCCAGTTACGACACGGCTGCGTTGCGGAATAAACACGGGTCCCGGAGAGGTTCCGATACATGACCGTAGCGGAAAGGACCCAACTCATGGAGCATAGCGACGGGTACGAGAGGAGATGGTGGATCCTCGGGGTCCTCTGCCTCAGCCTCTTGGTGGTCGGGCTCGACAACACCATCCTGAACGTGGCGCTGCCCACACTCGTCCGCGATCTCCACGCATCGACGAGTGCGTTGCAATGGCTCGTGGACGCGTACGTCCTGGTCTTCGCCGGACTCCTCCTCACGACGGGGAGCCTGTCCGACAGGTTCGGGCGCCGGTACGCCCTCGCTGTCGGTCTGGTGATCTTCGGCGTGGGCTCGGTCTTCTCCGCGTTCGCAGGGTCGGCGAACACCTTGATCGCCACGCGGTCGCTCATGGGGGTCGGCGGAGCGCTCATCATGCCGTCGACCCTTTCGATCCTCACGAACGTCTTCCCGGCCGAGGAGCGCGGTCGCGCGATCGGCATCTGGGCCGGCGTGTCGGGCCTCGGCATCGCCATCGGTCCGATCGTCGGGGGCTGGCTGCTGAGTCATTTCTGGTGGGGTTCGGTCTTCCTGGTGAACGTCCCCGTCGTGATCGTTGCCCTGGTGGCCGGACGCCTAATCGTGCCGAACTCGAAGGATCCCTCACCCAACGCGCTGGACCCGGTTGGTGCCATCCTCTCGATCGTCGGGCTCGTCAGCCTCGTCTACGGCATCATCGAAGCGCCGTCGCACGGCTGGACATCAGCGCAGACGCTCGGGACGTTCGCGTTCGCGGCGATCGTGCTGGTGCTGTTCGCCGTGTGGGAGCTCCGGAGCGACCATCCGATGCTCGACGTCACGTTCTTCGAGAACCCGCGGTTCACCGCCGCCAACATCTCGATCGTGCTCGTCTTCTTCGCGTTGTTCGGTTCGCTCTTCTTCCTGACGCAATACCTGCAGTTCGTGCTCGGTTACAGCGCGCTACAGGCCGGGATCCGGATCGCGCCGCTCGCACTCATGCTGATGGTGGGAGCCCCGGTCGCCGGGCGGCTCACCGCCCGGTTCGGGAACAAAGGACTGGTCGCCACGGGGATGACCGTCGTTGCGATTGGGCTCGGCTACATGGGAACGCTGAGCGTGACGTCCGGCTATGGGCATGTCGTCATCTCCCTCGTGGTCCTGGGACTCGGCATGGGCTTGGCGATGGTGCCCGCCACGGAATCGATCATGGGTTCCCTGCCGCTCGCGAAGGCCGGAGTTGGTTCGGCGATGAACGACACGACCCGTCAGGTCGGTGGGGCGCTCGGCGTCGCCATCCTCGGCAGCATCTTCGCGTCGTCCTACGCCGCCCATATCGCTGGTTCGCTCGCCGGTCTGCCCACGGCAGCGGTGGCGGCGGCGACGAACTCGGTCGGGAGCGCCATCGCCCTCGGCACCAAGATCGGTGGCTCGCAGGGAGTAGCCATCACAGCGGCCGCGAAGTCCTCGTTCATCACGGCGATGGATCACGGGTTGGTGGTCGCAGCGCTGATCGCACTGCTCGGGGCCATCGTCGCCGTGGTGTGGCTCCCGAACCGGGTGGTCGTCGATGCGGCCGCTGCCGGAGCGGATCCGGGACGCCTTGAGGAAGGCCGCGTAGCGGCAACGGTTACGACCGCCGTCCCGGTCGAATGACGGCCACGTCGCCGCTCCCGGTACCTGCTCGCCCGCCGGGTCGCCCGCGCGATCCCGAAGTGGATCGCACCATCCTCGAGGCGACGATCGATCTCCTGGCCGAGGAGGGGTTCGCCGGACTCTCGATCGAGGCCGTCGCAGCTCGCGCGAAGGTGGGGAAGACAACGGTATACCGGCGGTGGCCGTCGAAGATCCCGCTCGTGGTCGACGCGATCGCGCACTTCAAGACGCCGACATCCCGGATCCTCCCCGGCGACATGCCGACTCGGGACGTACTCATACGGGTGTTGTCAGAGTTCGTTCGGTTGCATGGGTCGGGATCCCGAGACCAGATCCTCGCCGGCCTCGTGGGAGAGATGTCGAAGGACGAGGAGCTTGCCGAGGCCGTGCGGACAGGGCTCGTGGAGGAGCGACAGTGCCAGATCGTCGGTCTCATCGAGCGAGGCATCGCGCGGGGCGAGATCCGGCGAGACGTCGACCCCGAGGTCCTTGCAGATCTCCTCGGGGGCCCCATCGTGCTGCGTCGGCTGATCACCGGCCGTCCTGTCACTCCCCGGCTCCTGCGTGAGATCGTGACGTTGCTCCTGGACGGCGCAGCTCCCTGACGCCGAGGATCAAGTCGAATACAGGAGGAGCACCCGGCCATCCGTCGCATCCACGATGGCGTTGTGCGGCTGTTGGCACTCGCCGTGGAAGCTTCCGTAACACTGGGGCTTGACCACTCGCACCAGCCACACGAGGCGGTGATCGAAGAACGGCCGGCGGTTCGGGTTTGCGTCGCCCTCCGTGAACACGACGAGCGTCGCTCGGACGCTCGGACCTGGCCGTAGGCGAAGCGCCCTCAGCGCCTCGCGAACCGACACGGACGCCTTCTGGTCCTGTCGCGGTTGCGTGAAGACCATCGTCGTCGGTCTCGCGGCAGCCGAGATGGCAGGGCTCGGCGAGAACGCCGGCTCGGCGACCCGCCCCGGCGGCGCCGCCGACCTCGTGCTCGTCCTCAGCGACAGCGCCGCGATCACCACGACGATCGCAGCCAACAGGAGGTCGGTCCACAGGGAGCGCCTCACCGTCTATCCATCGGCCGCCTGGAAGAGTTCGACCGGGTTACCGGCCGGATCGTCGATGAGGATCTGTTTCCCGCCGGGACCTGAGACGATATCGTTGCGGAACCGAAGGCCCGCCGCGCGGAGACGCGCGACCTCCGTCTCGATGTCGTCGACGTCGATCACGAACCGGTTCCAGCCGCCGGGTTCGGGCTGTGCGCCGTCCGGCATGGGCCGCGCTGCCGAACTCCCCGGGCCGCTGATCCAGAGTCGCAGGTCGCCTCGCGCGAGCAGACGGAACGGCGCGCCCCAGTTCTCCGACTCACTGAACCCGAGATGCGTCAGATAGAAGCGCGCGGCGGCGTCCACGTCGTCGACCAGGTAGCGCACCTCGACCGTCATGAGCCGAGTCTACGAGCGACGTTTTCGGCTGTCCTTGTGCTGGAGTTGGGCGCCGTTGCCGGATACCCGTTTGGCGCCGGTGTAAGCTCCCTCGATAGCCGCCGCCCAGCCCTGGAGGGGGTGTCTGGATGCGCAAGTCAACGATCGTGACCCTGATCTTCGGACTCCTAGCTGCCCTGCCCCTGACCACGCCCGCCACCGCGAACGCGGCGACCAGAGTGACGAAGAGCGACGCCGGCGGCTTCCTCTCATGCGCCATCGTCTCGCAAGGTCGGGTGAAGTGCTGGGGGGACAACAGCGGCGGCGGGCTCGGCAACGGTGGTGGTAGCAGCCAGGACACCGGCGTCTTCGTGAATGGTCTGTCGGGTGTCCGGCAGATCTCCGCGAGCGAGAGCCCCTGCGCCCTGCTCGGCAACCGCACCGTCAAGTGCTGGGGTCCGGGCGGCA
>JAXDJY010000267.1:0-3394 GCA_034667445.1 Actinomycetota bacterium
ATGTCGTTCGCCGATCCGGATTGCGACGTCATGCGGCAGGTCGCCATCACCGCAGGCCGTGATCTGGACATCGCCCTTCACGAGCGCGGGACGGTCGTGGTGATCGAAGGACCCCGCTTCTCCACGCGCGCCGAATCGGCGTGGTTCGCATCCGCCGGTTGGGAGGTCATCAACATGACGCAGTATCCGGAGGCCCTCCTCGCGCGCGAACTGGAGCTCTGCTACGCGAACATCTCACTCATCACCGACTACGACGTGGGCGTTGAAGGTGTGCCACCGGTCACCCACGAGGAGGTGGTCCGGGTCTTCACCGACAACAACGCGAAGCTCCGCGACCTGCTGTTCTCGGTCATCCCTGCGTTGCCGGCCGAGCGAACCTGCGAGTGTGCGACCGCGCTCACCGGGGCGAGGTTCGGATAGATGTCGGGCAATGACGAGCAGCTCATCCGCATCGAGCTCGGCTTCCGGAGCCGCGAGGACCCTGGCGCGCTCGCAGACCGCATCAGGGAGTCGGTATCGAACATCGTCGGTCGCGACGCCTTGGAGGACTTCAGGGTCCGGACGGTCCCGCTGGGTGAGAAGCCGAAGGGGCTCCGCCCGGTCGACTGAGCGGTACCCCACCTCTGTGACAGTCGTCACGGATGGCGACGGTGGCGACCGATAGCGTTGGCTGCATGGACCTTTCGAACGTGCTCGACGCTCTCCGCCGGAAGTGGCCGATGTCGGCACGCATCTTCTTCGGGCTCTCGCTCGCGCTCGGTCTGGGAGCCGTGCTCCTGATGTCGGGGTACCGCTCTCAGATCGAACGCGTCAGACCGGATCTCGGCCCTCCCCGGACGGTCGTGGTCGCCGGGCGCGACCTCACGCGGGGCTCCATCGTCACCGGGGCCGATCTCGTTCTCAAGAGCCTTCCGGCCAAGGTCGTTCCCGCGGGCGCCCTCACGGAGACCGACGCTGGGGGTGGGAGGGTCTTGCTCGCAGGCATGGAAGCCGGCGAGGTGCTGACCGACTCTCGTCTCGCGCCCAAAGGTGCAGGGCCGCTCGCCGCCCTCGTTCCACCGGGGCTAATGGCCGTGGTGGTCCCCTCGAGCCTCCCGGCGGGGAGCGTCCAGGCCGGAGATACCGTCGAGGTGCTCGCAACGTTCGGTGGAGCGCAGGCACACACCGAGACATCAGCGACCGGCGCACAGGTGCTGTCCGTACTCGCGCCGGCGTCCGGCGGGTCGACCGACATCGGCTCACCCACCGGTCCGCAACTGGTGTTGCTCGTCGACGCGGCAACGGCGACCTCGCTCGCCTACGCAACGGCGTTCGGCCATCTGGCGATCGCGGTGGATCCGGCCGATGTCACGGGATCGCAAGAAATGGGCGTATCGCCGTCGCCGGTCGGCGGCTAGTATCGGCGGGATTTCGCCGAAAGGACTTCCTCAGTGAGCATTTTGCACGCCATCATCTTGGGCATCGTCCAAGGTGCAACAGAGTTCGCGCCCGTTTCGAGCTCCGGACACCTGATCCTCGTTCCGTGGCTCTTCAACTGGCAGGAACTCCTCAGCGACCCAGCGCTCAACAAGACGTTCGACGTGGCCTTGCACATGGGGACGCTCCTCGGCGCACTCATCTACTTCCGCACCGACGTCGTGAAGTACGCGAAGGCGTTCGCCGCATCCGTCGCACATCGACGGATCGGCTCACCGGAGGAGCGCCTCGCCTGGGCGCTCGTGATCGGAACCATCCCGGGTGCGCTCTTGGGTGCGCTCTTCGAGAGCGTGATCGAGAAGAAGCTCGGCGAGCCATGGATCATCGCGGTCATGCTCGCGGTGTTCGGCGTCGTGCTCTACGTGGTCGACCGCAAGATGCGGGGCGACAGGAAGATCGATGACATCGGCCCCAGGGACGGATTGGCCCTCGGGTTGGCGCAAGCCATCGCCCTGCAACCCGGCGTATCACGCTCCGGGATCACGATGACCGCGGCGCGGCTGCTGGGCTTAGACCGCGAATCCGCGGCGCGTTTCTCGTTCCTCCTGGCGATGCCGATCATCGCCGGCGCGGGGGTCCTGAAGGCGTTCGACCTCGCGCAGACGGGGTTCGGTGGCAACGGGGCCGCGTTCGCGTGGGGCTTCATCTCATCGGCCGTCAGCGGGTTCATCGTGATCTGGGGGTTGCTCAGCTACCTGCGGAAGCACACCTTCAAGGCCTTCATGATCTACCGGCTGATCGTCGCGGCGATCGTGCTAGGTGTCATCGCCACGGGGACACGCTCGGCGACGATCCCGGAGGCGAAGACAACGCCGGTCGCGCAGACGGCGGCGGCCTCGGCGCTCCCCTGACGGGCTAGATACCGGCGAGCGTCATCTCGCCGAACAGGATCGACGGCGTGCCGACGCTTGAGAAGAACCGAAGGTCGTCTCCGACGGCGCTCACGCCTGCGAGCATCTCCGGCAGCGTCGAAGCGATGGTCATCTCTCTGAGCGGTTCGGCCAACTCGCCGCCTCGGATCCGCACGCCGGTCGCACCCACGCTGAATTCGCCGCTGATGGGGTTCGCGCCGGAATGCACGCCGCTCACGTCCATGATGAGGACGCCCCCCTCCGCACTCTTGAGGAGGCCGGCGAACGGAGTCGTGCCCCGTTCCATGTAGAAGTTGGATGGAGCCACCGAAGGGGGACCCGAGTACCCGCGCTTCCCGTTCCCGGTCGAGCGCTGGCCGCCCCCCGCGCGCGACGCGGTGTAGGAATCGTGGAGGAACCCATTGAGCTTGCCGGCGGTGAACAGTTCGGTCCGACCGCTCGGAACGCCCTCGTCGTCGAACGGGCAGGCGCCGGGACCATCCAAGATCGTGCCGTCATCGACCAAGGTGAACAACTTCGAGCCGATCTGCTCACCCTCCCGTCCGGCGAAGAGTGAACGACCCTTCTGAGCCGCCTCCGCCGACAGCGGCCCCGCCAGGACGCCCAAGAAATTCATGGCGGCGAACTGATCCATGATCACCGGCAGCTTGGCGGTCTCAGGCTTGGTCGCGCCGAGCAGACGGAGGCCGCGGTCAACGGCCTCGTCCGCGATGGCGTCGCGGTCGAGTTCGTCGAGCCCCCGCGCGATCGCGTACGAGAAGCCCGTCTGCGTTTCATCGCCCACGGTGGCCAGAGTCACCACCACGCACCACGCGTCTGTTCGCTCATAAGATGCCGACACGCCCGCGGTCGAGGCGATGACGACGGTGGAGACCGCGTCACCGACCTGCGCCATGTCGATCTTGGTGACTCGCGGGTCACGGCTTACGGCCCGAGCTTCCAGGTCGAGCGCCATTGCGACATTCTGCTCGGCGGTGATCTGTGAGCTGGCTCCCTGATAGAGCGCGGGCATCGCGGACCACTCTGTGGGATCGGGCAGGACATTG
>JAXDJY010000268.1:0-6342 GCA_034667445.1 Actinomycetota bacterium
CCAGCCCTCAAGCCGCTCCTTGACCCGCTGATGCTCTTGCTCTTCGTGATCCCGGGCGGGATCCTCGCGGCCGCCGTCGCGGTCGTCGGCAGGTTTCGGAGATCCCGAGGCGTCGAGCGCCTGCAGATGAAATGGCTCGTGACCGCCGGGGCGATCATGGCGGTCATCTACGCGGTCACCATCGCCTGGTCCCTTCTGTGGGAGGGGATGAACCCGGCGGGCGCGCAGCAGCCGCTCGCCATCACGATCCTGCAGAATGTCTCGCTCCTGACGTTCGCGCTGCTACCCGTTGCGATCGGCTTCGCCGTGTTGCGCTACAAGCTCTACGAGATCGACACCATCATCAACAGAGCGCTCGTATACGGGCTCCTCGCGACATTCATCACGGTCCTCTACGTGGCGATCGTCGTGGGTCTCGGTCAGCTCCTGGGCCGTCAGGGGAACACATCGCTGTCGATAGCGGCGACGGCGATCATCGCTGTGGCCTTCCAGCCCGTGCGCGAGCGGGTCCGGCGTTTCGCGAATCGGTTGGTGTACGGCAAGCGCTCGACCCCGTATGAACTGATGGCTGAATTCTCGCGGCACATGGCCGACACCCCCTCGCTCGGCGATGTGCTGCCGATGATGGCCGCGACCGCGGCGAGCGGCGTCGGTGCGGTTCGGAGCAGGGTGCGTGTGGACCTTCCGGCTACGGGCGGACGGGTCGCGACCTGGCCGGCGGACGCGGACGGGGGGCCGTTCGACAGGCGCATCGACGTCACGCACGAGGGTGAGCACATCGGCGACATCGAGATCGCCAAACCACCGGGCGAACACCTCACCCCCGCGGAGGATGCCCTGCTGATCGACCTCGCAGCGCAGGCCGGGCTGGCGATGCACAACGTCCGCCTCGCGGCTTCGCTCGAACTCCGGCTGGCCGAGCTCGACGAGCGCTCGCGTCAGCTCGAGGAGTCGCGCCAGCGATTGGTGACCGCCCGCGACGCGCAGCGTCGCGGGCTCGAACGCGATATACGTGAAGGGCCCCAACGTCAGCTGATGGCCATCGGCCAGCAGTTGACCCACACCTCGACCCTCGTCGCCGACGACCCCGCCTCGGCCGCATCGACGCTGGAACACCTCGGCGAGGAGGCGAACGCAACCCTGGAGGGGCTGCGTGATTTGGCCCGCGGCATCTTCCCTCCGCTCCTGGCGGACAAGGGGGTCGCCTCTGCACTCGATGCCCACATCCGCAAGGTCGGAGCCCATGCCGTGATCGACGCGACGCCGGCGTTCAACGACCATCGGTTCGACGTGGACACCGAGGCGTGCGTCTACTTCTGCTGCCTGCAGGCGATCCAGAACGTGCTGCGGCATGCAGGCAACGCGCCGACCACCGTGGGGCTCGACGTGAACGGCCCTACGCTCACCTTCACCGTCCACGACGACGGTCCGGGGTTCGACATCGACACCACGCCGGAGGGGATGGGGGTCCAGATCGTTCGCGATCGGATCGCCGCGTTGGATGGGGTGCTGACGCTCGACAGCAGCCCCGGAGGTGGAACGACGGTGACCGGCAGGCTCCCGGTGGCGCTCCGATGATCGTGGCGTCCGCGTGAGCCCGCGGGCCGCCAAGATCCTGTCGAGGTTCCTCATCCTGCTCTCGATGAGTGGCCTCCTGGCATCGCTGCTGATCGCCACGTCCGTGTACCCGCGTCAGGTACCGGGCCAGATCGTCGTCATCGGCAACCCATCCGAAGGGGACGGGCCTGCGACGCTCGCCGGTCTGCGCCACCGTCAGATCGTCGAGAAGGACCCCTTCAGGCAGGACGTGAGCCTCGTCTTCCTCAGCATCTTGACCGCGATCAGCCTCACGTGGCTCGTGACCGGCAGCCTGATCGTTTCGCGGCAGCCGAAGAACACCTCCGGATGGATCTTCGCCACCATCGGTACGGTCGCAGCCCTCACGCTCTTCCCACAAGTGCTCGTGACCACAGGAGCGAAGGTTGATCCAGGCTCTGTGCCTTTCCTCGGCCTGTGGGCTTCGTTCGGCGAGTACTTATTCATCGCCGTGACGCTCATCCCCTTGCTCTTCCTGCTCTACCCGGACGGGCGCCCCCCGAGCCGGCGCTGGCGGATCGCCGAATACGCGCTCTTCTCGGCGCTGGGCGCGATCGTCCTGGGCTCCTTGATCGCTCCGGGACCGCTCAACACCTACGTCGACCAGGGCGTCCTGTACATGAACCCACTCGGCATCGCCTCGCTGTCCGCGCTCGCGCCGGCCATGATCGCGCTCGGCACCGTGGTGACGCTCGTCGTTAGCATGGCAACGGTCTTCGCCGTACGCGGCCGGTACAAGCGCTCCACGGGCGACGAACGCCAGCAGCTGCGATGGCTCGTCTTCGTCGCGACGCTGGTTGGCACCTTGCTGCTTGTCGACTTCGTGGTTGGAACGGGTTTCTTCATCGTCCTGAAGAAGGACCTTCCGGTGTTCACGGTGGGCTTCGCCCTCTCCGCCCTCTCGATCGCGATAGGGGTACCGGCCGCTTACCTCGTGGCCATCTATCGGTACCGGCTCTACGACCTCGACATCGTCGTCAAGAAGGCAGTCGTGTTCGCACTTATGGTGGGCGTAGTGGTGGCGCTCTACCTGTTGATCGCGGTCGCCGTGCCACTCGCCCTGGTCGGAAGCGGCGGTGGCCTCCAGGTCGCCGCCGTGCTCATCGGCATCGGTATCGGACTCCTGGTCTTCCCGGTTCGCACCCGGGCGAAGCGGTTCGCCGATCGCATCGTGTACGGACGGCGCGCCACGCCGTATGAGGTGTTGACGTCGTTCTCCGGCCGGGTCGGGGAAACCTACGCAACCGAAGACGTCTTGGCCCGGATGGCGCAGTTCCTTGCCCAGGGAGTGGGCGCCGAGGTTGCTCGGGTGTGGCTCCGGGTCGGTGTCGGCATACGAGCCGCCGCGACGTGGCCGGCTACTGCGGCCACGGTGAAGGAGATCTCTATGCCGCAGCAGGAACTCCCCTCGGTCCCCGGAGAGGAAATGATCGCCGTGCGTCACGACGGCGAGATCCTGGGCGCACTCAGCGTGTCGATGCCGGCCAGCGACCCGATGACCCCGGCGAAGGAGCGATTGGTCCACGACCTTGCCGAGCAGGCAGGACTGGTGCTGAAGAACGTTCGGCTCATCGAGGACCTCAGGGCGTCCCGGCAACGGCTGGTCGCCGCCCAGGACGAGGAGCGTCGCAAGATCGAACGGAACATCCACGACGGCGCGCAGCAACAACTCGTGGCCATGTCGATCCAACTCAAGTTGCTGCACACCCTGATCGAACGAGACCCGGGGAAGGCTGCTGCGATCGCGGCGCAACTCCAGGATCGCTCGACCGAGGCGCTCGAAGACCTTCGCGACCTTGCTCGCGGGATCTATCCGCCGCTGCTCGCCGACCAGGGGCTCGTCGCCGCGTTGAGCGCCCAGGCCCGGAAGGCGGCCGTCCCCGTCACCATCGAGGCGGAGGGCGTGGCCCGCTACGTCCCCGATGCCGAAGCCACGGCGTACTTCTGCGTCCTTGAAGCGCTCAACAACATCGCGAAGTACGCGAACGCGTCTCGCGCGGACGTGACCCTCGCGCAGACGGACGAACATCTCATGTTCGCGGTGACGGACGACGGCGCGGGCTTCGACGCGAGCGCGAAGGCGTACGGCACAGGGCTGCAGGGGATGCGCGACAGGCTCGAGGCGCTCGGGGGAACGCTCGCTGTGTCGAGCGCGCCCGGCCGCGGCACCACGGTGACCGGCTCGCTGCCCGCTGTCCCCGCAGGTCCCTAGCCTGCGTCCGGGTCACCGGACACTGCTGCCCAGGCTGCTTCCAGCCGGTCGGGACCGAACACCGCCTTCGGGATGTAGGCAGCTGCCCCGCACTCGGCGGCCCTCGGCGCGTACTCCTCTTCCTCGTAGGTAGACAGGAGGAGCACCACGACACTATCGCCGCCGGCCGACAGGATCTGCCGAGTGGCATCCAGCCCGTTGATCCCGGGGAGGTTCACGTCCATGAGCACGAGGTCGGGCTTGAGTTCTGCCGCCATGGCGACAGAGTCCTCGCCGGTTTCGGCCTCGCCCACCACCTCGAACCCGTCGGTGATATCGACGACCATCCGCGCCGCAACCCGGAACGGTTCCTGGTCATCCACGATGAGCACTCGAACGGTCATATCCACCATCTAGCGTCCCAGCCGGACCGACCTCATGCCAGTGGTGCCAGCACCACTCTTCGCACCCTCGCGATCAGGCCGCCGCGGGCAGCCGCATGAACGCCTGTTCGAGGACGAGCCGGAGATTCAGGTTGAAGTCTTCCGAGAGTGCTGCCCGGGCCTCTTCGATCCCGGCCAAGCCCGCCGCGGCGCGGTGAACGGTCAGCGTTCCCTCGGGGGTCAGGTCGGGGTTCATGAGGGGTGCCTCGGTTCCCGCTATGGCTTGGGCGATGCGATCGCGCAGCAACGACGAAACCCCGAGCAGCACCCAATCGACGTAGTCGCGTTCGGCACGCCGTTCCTTCCGTGCGAAGCGCTGCTCGATCCGCTTGATCGCGCCGCGATAGGCATCTTCGGGTCGCCCCTTCTCGTCGAGGAACGGGGCGAGCTCGATGTCGAGCTCGGACTTCAGGTTCTTCTTGTAGACGGCGGCTGCGGCAAGGACGACATCGGCCGCCCCGAGTGCACCCGCCGGCCCGCCGGCGGCGAGCGCGATGCCCTCGAGCGCCGCATCACGGAACAGGAGCCCGTCGGGAGCGACCGCGAGCCGTCGTGCCCGGCCGAGGTTCCCTCCGGCGAGCCGGGCGGCAAGTCGCGCACGCACGTCCGGAACACCTTCCTCCGTAAGCTGCATCACGACGAATGCTTCCGACAGCGCGGTGAACATCACGGTGTGGCACCGGCTCGACACCGTGTCGGGGAGCTCGTGCGCCCGGGCCGACATGAGGAGAAAGACCGCGTCCGCGGGCGGCTCCTCGAGGACCTTGAGGAGGGTATCCGCCGCAGCCGCCGAGAGACGGTCGGCCTCGCGGATGACGAAGATCTTCCGGCCCGGTTCGGGCGCGGTGCGGCTCGCCGGCTGCCAGACCTCCTCACGGATGGTGTCGACGTGGATATCGCGCCCCTCGGGCTCGATCACGAATTCGTTGGGGTGGTGATCCTTGAGGGCCAGCCGGCAAGCGCGGCACTCGCCACATCCACCGTCGGGGCAGAGCAGGGCCGCCACGAAGGCCCGCGCCGCAAGGGATTTCCCAGACCCTTCGGGCCCAGCGAACACGTAGGCGTGGTGCGGCCGAACCGCCGCGCCTGCGAGGAATCCCATCGCGGCGGCTTGCCCGGGTACCTGCTCCAACACGGCGCTCACGGTTGCGATGCTACCCGCGCCCGCCGACGCCGGCCGTTCAGCCGGTCCCGGTGTCGTCGTGTTCCTTCATCACCCGGTCGATCGCGGCCTGCACACCGGCGAACACCTCATCCACCGGTCGTTCCGCATCGACCACGGCGAAGCGTTCCGGGTGCTCCTCGGCGATCTTCAGGTAGGCATCGGCGACCTTGGCGTGGAAGTCGGTGCCTTCCAGTTCCATCCGGTCGGGCACCCCGACCGAGCGTGCCAGCCCTTGATCCGGCTCGATGTGCAAGAGCACCACCAGATCGGGGAAGAGCCCCTGCGTCGCCCACACGTTCAGGGTGAGCACGTCCGCCTCCCCGAGTCCGCGGGCCCAGCCCTGATAGGCGAGCGAGGAGTCAACGTAGCGGTCGCAGAGCACGACCTTCCCTGCAGCCAAGGCCGGCCGGATGATCGTGCTCACGGTGTGCGCGCGGCTCGCGGCGAACAGCAGCGCTTCCGCCCGCGGATCGAGCACGCCGGTCTTCGGATCCAACACCACCTGGCGAACCTGTTCGCCGAACCCCGTACCCCCCGGCTCCCGCGTCACCAAGACATCGTGGCCCGCATCTCGGAGATAGGCTTCGGCGCGTTCGATCTGCGTCCCTTTGCCTGCGCCTTCGACGCCTTCGAACGCGATGAAGACACCGGTCGCGGGGGGGCGCTTGAGCTTGGGCACCAGGTTGAGCGCTTTCGGTCGGGTCAGGCGAAGGCGCTTCATCCCCTCACGGGTGAACGCCGCGGCAACGATAACAGCGAGCCCCGCAACCATGAGGGCGAGCCGCGTCCCCGACAGATCGATCCGCTGACCGCGGACGTGGATGAACGTCTTGCCGATGAGGTTCCCGATCGCCTTGTCCAAGGTGAGCCCGACGAACGGGAAGACGACGAGCGCCGCCAGCAGGACGAGGCGCCCGACGACCGTGATGGCGCCGAATGTTCGGCCC
>JAXDJY010000269.1:0-4965 GCA_034667445.1 Actinomycetota bacterium
GCTGGGCCGTCATACTCGCGGACCCCGTCCAGTTCGAGAGGTTCCCGGTCTCGAAACCGTCGGCGAACGCGGACGGACTCGCCAAGGAAACCGCCTGAAGTACCGACACAAGAACGAGCGCCGCAAATGCGGCGGATGCGCGTCTCCCCCACGGCTTCCCCAAGCGGCGGATGACAGGTCGGCGGGGCGTCATCCCCTGCCCGCAGACTCGGGGTCCGAACTTCCTGCTCCGCCATCCCGTCCTTCCATAGGGCCGACGCAAGAATGGGCGTCGCCCCCTCGCCGGTACCCGATCACCCGGTGGTCCAGTCGATCGATGCCTCGCTCCTCGGCGTAGCGGCGACCCGCATGAGGTTCGTACCGTTCGTGTCCATCATCCACACGTCCAGATTGCCGAAGATGCTCTTTCCACGAACGAAGGCGATAAGGGAACCATCAGGAGAAACTCGCGGGGAATATTCGAGCCTTTTCTTCGACCGCGTGAGTCTCGTCAACCCACTGCCGTTCACTCCAACGCTCCAGATGTCGGCCTTCTCGCCGAAGGTGTAACTCTCGGCCACGAACACGATCTGTGAGCCGTCGGGTGACCACGACGGCTGGGCCACCGAAGAGGTATCCAGCGAGACCACGTCGTGCAGGTTCGTCCCGTTCGGACGTATCACGGCGAGTTGTCCCTGCCCGCCGGAGAACGCGATCTTCGTTCCGTCGGGAGACCAAGAAGGATCGGCCACCTCTTGGGTCGCGAGCAGGCTCGGGTCGGTGAGTCGGGTGAGGCCGGTCCAGTCCGAATTCACGGAGTAAAGGGCCACATCCCCGCTGTGTGATTGGCGAACGAATGCGATCTTGGTGCCATCAGGGGACCATGTGGGGGTCCAAGAATCGGCCTTCCTGTGAGAAGGCATCCGCGACCTCCCTGTCCCGTCAACGTTGACGGTGAACAGACGCACATGGTGGTGATAGCAGCAGACCGAATACGCGATGCGCGTGCCGTCGGGAGACCAGCTGAGCCCATCCCCTACGTATCTTCCCGGTCCCGGCGCAATGATCTTCGACACCTGGGTGCCATCGGGCTGCATCGTGAACAGCGAGAAGGAATTGCCCGTAGGCAGACCCCCGTTGAAAGCTATGAGACCGTTCGCTCCTGGAAGCGTCGCTCGCGCCGGTGACGTCGCGAGAGTTGAGAGGGTTAGGAGAATGAGCGTAGAGAGCAAGGCTGCGCGATTCCTGAACGTCGACACGCGATCCATTTGGCTTCTCCCTCAGGTCGGGGTCCATCAACGCGACCCGGAAACACCAGCTCGCTGCCTTCTAGACGCCAGGAAGTTCCCAGATGTCTCCCACCGGATCGAAGTACACATCGGTGTTTCCTGTCACAAAGATGGCTGGTCGTGCTAGGAGATGCGGAACGTGTGTCCGAGCATGGTGCCAGCCCTTCCCCTTGGAAGCTGGGGTCCGACGACCGCCAGCACCAGCCGCCCTCAGCTCTCAGAGACCGCTGACAAGGCCGGACGCTAGTCCCCGTTTCTGGCAATAGCAATAGTTAAATGCGAAACAGATGACGGACACGAACCGATCGGAGTACGACCCCAGTTGGCAGCCGACCTGAGCGGCGGTGTCGGACATCTATATGCGCGTCGGTGGCCTGTTCTCAGAACTCGTTGACCAGTGGGAACGCGGCCTGAATCCTGGCGCACCCACAGCTGCACTGCATTCCTTCCCGGCATGCGGTGCGGTCGGTCGGTGGACAGATCCCTTGTGGCGCCAGTATCACGACGGTCCTGAGCCGTTCCTGCCGTTGCCCACGCTCGGTGTCCGGATGCGCACACGCCAGATGTAACCCCCTCGCCTATCAGTAGGTGAAGAGCAGGAGCAACCATCTACTGACGACGTGAAGGAGGACCCCCCATGCCAAATCTCACCGCCGATCGCCTCGCATTGGCGAGCGTCGCGGTCGGAGCCTTGCTGCTCCTGTCCGCTTGCGGATCACCCGCCGTCCCAGCCGCCCAGGCCACGCCGCCGATGCGGATGGTCATGACGACGTCTTCCCCCGGTAAGCCTGTGGCTTCGAGCGCGGTCGGCATCATGAACTTCGCCTTCCAGCCGGCCATCGTCACCGTCCACATCGGGACAACCGTTACGTGGACCAACAAGGACACGATCCCGCACACGGTCTCCGACCCGCAGGGTGGCATCTCGTCCCCGACCCTTAGCCAGAACGCGACGTATGGCCACACCTTCACCAAGGTCGGCACCTATGACTACATCTGCACCATCCACCCATACATGCACGGCACCGTCGTGGTGACGCGCTAAGAAGGAGGCTCGTGATGCGTTCATCGAACGATCGATACGCAACGAACAGCTACGCCCCCGGACGCTCCGATCGCCGGGCTGTGGGGATGGAGCCGCCCGCTCGAATCATCGGCTTCCCGCAAGTTCAGAAGCCCTCCCAACGGATCCGCCGCATCGGCCAGGTGGCTGCTGTCCTGATCGCGGCCGGGGGCTACGTTCACCTGTGCTTGTACCGCCACGGCTACCGAGTCATCCCCAAGATCGGCGTCGGCTTCTTGCTCACCGTGATCGCATCGGGCATCCTCGCCCTCGGGCTGCTTGTGCTCCGCGGGCGCACCAACCGACTAGCTCGCCTGGCGGGGATCGCGCTCTCGGTCGGCACGCTGATCGCGTTCGCGCTCAGCCGCACCCCCGCCGGGTTGTTCGCCTTCCGCGAGATGGGGTTCCAGCCATCGCCCCAGGCAGCCTTCGCGGTCCTCACGGAGAGCGGCGCGCTCCTGCTGCTGCTGGGCACGCTCCTTATGGACAGGACCCCACCAAGGGGTCGAGTGACCCAGGCGTAGAAAGATGAGACTGGTGGCCGGCCGCGAATCCCCAACGGATCACTCCCACCTGTCCTCCGGGCCATCCGGCCGGCCAACTCGCCACGGGGGCCCCGAGACCGATACCATGCGGCGCTTGCACGCCATGAACCCCGAAGCCTATCCGGATTGGGACTCGATCTACCTCGACAACGTGCAGCGGCTGTACCGGCTCATGTACTCAAAGGTCGGGAACCGCCCCGACGCTGAGGATCTCACCTCGGAGGTGTTCACCGCGGCCCTCCGACCTCTTCGAACCACGGCGTCGAAGCCGGAGGTGCGGGCTTACCTCATCGCCACCGCCCGGACAGTCCTGGCTCGATACTGGCGTCGCCGGCTCGGGGCGGAAATCACCGCGATCGACATCGATGCTGCTCTCCAGTTCATGGACGACTCACAACCGACACACAAGGATCCCGACGACAGGGCCGCGCGGGTTCTCGAGGGGTTGCCGGAACGCTACCGGCGTATCCTCGAGCTTCGTTTCCTCCAATCGATGTCGCTCAGAGAGGTCGCGAACGAGATGGGCATCACCGTCGGCAACGCGAAGGTCCTGCAGCATCGCGCGCTCCAGCGTGCCGCGAAGACGCCCAAGGACGCGCTTCCATGAAGCCGCGCCGCGTCGCTAGATTCGTAGACTCCTTGCTGCGGGATCGCCGCCCGCGAAGATTCGAGGCGGACACCGAGGATGCCGAGGCCATCCGGGCCGCCGTCGAGCTGCACGCCGCCGAGCCGGGTGCGGCGGAGCCCACCGACCAGTTCGTCCGCCAGCTCCAGGCGCGGCTGCAAGAGCGCATCGGTACCGTTGCGGCCACGTCTGCGGATGAGCAAGCGGTCGAAGAGACGCTCGAGAGCGTTGACAGGCCGAGGATGTCGCGGCGACATCTGCTCGAAGGAGCCGGCGTCGCCGCCTCGACCGCGTTCATCGCCCTCATCGCCGATCGGTTGATCGAGGCTCCGTCGGCCACCAAAGCCGCCGGACAGCAGCCGATGGTCCCGGACGGCGGACAGTGGGTGAACGTCGCCACGGCTGACCGAGTCGACGCGAGCCGCGTCACGGCGTTCTCAGCGAGCGAGGTCGTCGGCTTCGTCGTGAACGACGGCGGGAACCTCCGGGCCTTGTCCGGGATCTGCACTCACCAGGGGTGTGTGCTCCATGCGAACCAGTCCGCGACCCAGCTCGATTGCCCATGCCACCGGGCCGCCTTTTCCCTCGACGGCAAGGTCTTGTCCCAGCAGTTCGCCGGACCGCTCCCCCCGTTGCCGACGCTCATGGTTCGACGTGTTGGAACGAACGTCCAGGTCCTGCTCCCGCCACCGCAGTCCGTCTGAGGCTGTAACCCCGGTCCCTATCACCAGGTGAAGGGCCGCAGATCGGGGGCCTCGACCACGCTGTCCACTCTGCCTACAGGCTGAGAGTCGTGGCTCGCTGGATGAGCGCGTCGATCTCTGCTATCGCGGAAGCTGCTTCGAGACGGTCGAAGATCACGCGAGCTCGCTGCAAGACCGCTGATGCTTCGGTCGGTAGTGAGAGTCCGATCAGACAGCGCGCCTGACCGAGGAGCGCGAATGCCTGCTCAGGGACCACGCCGAAACGCTCCCAGCGACCCGCGGCCTCGGCGTATGCCTCGGCTGCTGACGACAGATCCCCGCGGGCCTCCATGAGAGCAGCGTTGGTGGCGGCGAGCGCGTGCTCGTCGATAGGGCGTCGGGGTTGCTCGACGCCGGCCCCAAGACGCTCGGCGAGCTCACGATCTCCGATCGCAAGGGCAGCTCGCACCAGCGCGTGGGCGGTTGCGCCGTAGGTCGAGGTATTGCGAAACGCAGGGGTTGCCGCGAGCTCGGTGAGTAGCGCCGCCGCCCGGTCGTCCTGCCCGAGTCCGGCGCGCGCGAGGGCACACGCCCCCAAGCCATTGACGGCCTGCTCGTCGACCCCGGTCCCTCGAGAGGTGGACTCCAACCAGTCGAGCCAGTCGGCCGCTAGCCCGCCCTGTCCTCGCAGGGACAGGATCCGGGCTTGCGAGCAACGAACCGCCATCAGGATCCATACGTCTGCGTCCTCGAGACGGTCAACGAGGCCGGCGGCGGTCTC